>NZ_CACSJY010000020.1:0-105068 GCF_902706155.1 Pseudomonas sp. 18058 | reverse complement strand
CGGTGGATCAGTCCCATCAACTTCGAATGACACACCGCATTCGCGAGCAAGCCCGCTCCCACATTGGAAAGGTGTTTGCAGTTTCAGCGGCCGAGGTAAACCTCGATCACGCGCTCGTTTTCCTGCACTTGCTCAAGCGAGCCTTCCGCCAGCACGCTGCCTTGGTGCAACACGGTCACATGGTCAGCAATCGAGCCGACAAACCCCATGTCATGCTCCACCACCATCAGCGAATGCTTGCCCGCCAGGCTCTTGAACAACTCAGCGGTGAACTCGGTTTCCGCATCGGTCATCCCCGCCACCGGTTCATCGAGCAGGAGCAATTGCGGATCCTGCATCAGCAACATGCCGATCTCGAGAAACTGCTTCTGCCCGTGGGACAGCAACCCCGCCGGGCGATTGACCGAGGTGGTCAGGCGAATCGTCTCCAGCACTTCGCTGATGCGATCCTTCTGCTCACCACTTAACCGCGCACGCAAACTGGCCCAGACCGACTTGTCGGTTTTCTGCGCCAGTTCAAGGTTTTCAAACACGCTCAAAGCCTCGAACACTGTCGGCTTCTGAAACTTGCGACCGATGCCGGCCTGAGCGATTTGCACTTCGCTCATTTGTGTCAGATCCAGCGTTTCGCCAAACCACGCCTTGCCGTGACTCGGGCGAGTCTTGCCGGTGATCACGTCCATCAGCGTGGTCTTGCCCGCACCGTTGGGGCCGATGATGCAGCGCAACTCGCCGACGCCGATGTACAGATTCAGATTGTTCAGTGCGCGAAAGCCATCGAAGCTGACGCTGATGTCTTCCAGTGTGAGGATGGTGCCGTGACGCGTGTCGAGGCCCGGGCCGACGCGTTGACCGAGGCCGATCGAGTCGCGGCTGGTGCCGGCGTCCTTGTTCGGTTCGACGGGAAAAAAGGCTGGTTCCAACATGAATTCAGCGCTCGCTGTGACTCTCATTGTTCACCTCGTTTCTTCAGCAGGCCGATTACGCCTTTGGGCAGGTACAGCGTCACGACGATGAACAACGCGCCGAGGAAGAACAGCCAGTATTCCGGGAACGCCACGGTGAACCAGCTCTTCATGCCGTTGACCACCCCGGCACCGAGCAACGGGCCGATCAGTGTGCCGCGCCCGCCAAGGGCAACCCAAACCGCCGCTTCAATCGAGTTGGTCGGCGACATTTCGCTCGGGTTGATGATCCCGACTTGCGGCACATACAACGCACCGGCCAGACCACACAACACCGCACTCAACACCCACACGAACAACTTGAAACCGCGCGGGTCGTAGCCACAGAACATCAAGCGGTTTTCCGCATCACGCAATGCCGTCAGCACGCGGCCAAACTTGCTCTGCGCCAGGCGCCAGCCGATGAACAGGCTCGCCACCAGCAGCAACACCGTGGCCAGAAACAGCACCGCGCGGGTGCCCGGTTCAGTGATGCCGAAACCGAGAATCGTGCGGAAATTGGTGAAACCATTGTTGCCGCCGAACCCGGTCTCGTTGCGGAAAAACAGGAGCATGCCGGCGAAGGTCAGGGCCTGGGTCATGATCGAGAAATACACGCCTTTGATCCGCGAACGGAAGGCGAAGAAACCGAACACCAGCGCCAGCAAACCCGGCGCCAACACCACCAGACACATCGCCCAGACGAAGCTGCTGGTGCCGGTCCAGTACCACGGCAATTCGCTCCACGACAGGAAGGTCATGAACGCCGGCAGACCATCGCCGGCAGCCTGACGCATCAGGTACATGCCCATCGCATAACCGCCAAGGGCGAAGAACAGACCGTGGCCTAGCGAGAGCAAACCGGCGTAACCCCAGACCAGATCCAGTGCCAGCGCGACGATGGCGTAACAGAGGATTTTGCCGACCAGCGTCAGCGTGTACGCCGAGATGTGCAGCGCATTGTCGGGCGACAACAACGACAGCAGCGGCAGGGCGATCAGCAGGGCGAGGATTACCGCACCGATGGCAATGGTGACTTTCGGCCCGGCCTTTTGCGTGGCCGTGACTAACAGAGGCTGGTTCATCAGTCGATCACCCGTCCTTTCAGTGCGAAGAGGCCTTGCGGACGTTTCTGGATAAACAGAATGATCAGCGCGAGGATCAGGATCTTGCCGAGCACCGCACCGATCTGCGGTTCGAGAATCTTGTTGGCGATGCCGAGGCCGAATGCTGCGAGCACGCTGCCGGCCAACTGGCCGACGCCGCCGAGCACCACCACCAGGAACGAGTCGATGATGTAGCTCTGACCGAGGTCGGGGCCGACGTTGCCGATCTGGCTCAGCGCCACTCCGCCGAGGCCGGCGATGCCCGAGCCGAGGCCGAAGGCGAGCATGTCGACGCGACCGGTCGGCACACCGCAGCAAGCCGCCATGTTGCGGTTTTGAGTGACGGCGCGGACGTTGAGGCCGAGGCGGGTTTTGTTCAGCAGCAGCCACGTCAGCACCACCACGAACAGTGCGAAAGCGATGATGACGATGCGGTTGTACGGCAGCACCAGATTCGGCAGCACTTGAATACCGCCGGACAGCCACGCCGGGTTGGCGACTTCAACGTTCTGCGCGCCGAACAACAAACGCACAAGCTGGATCAGCATCAGGCTGATGCCCCACGTGGCGAGCAATGTTTCCAGTGGGCGGCCGTAGAGGTGACGAATCACCGTGCGCTCCAGCGCCATGCCGATTGCGGCGGTAACGAAGAACGCCACCGGCAATGCGATCAACGGATAAAACTCGATGGCTTGCGGTGCGTAGCGCTGGAACATCAACTGCACCACATACGTCGAGTAGGCGCCGAGCATCAGCATCTCGCCGTGGGCCATGTTGATCACGCCGAGCAGACCGAAGGTGATGGCCAGACCGAGTGCCGCCAACAGCAGGATCGAGCCAAGGGACATGCCGCTAAAGGCCTGACCGAGGATCTCGCCGATCAGCAGTTTGCGTTTGACCTGGGCGAGGCTGGTTTCGGCGGCGGTGCGCACAGTGGCATCGGCTTCAACGCCGGGTTCGAGCAAACCTTCGAGGCGCGTACGGGCGAGTGGATCGCCGGTTTCGCCGAGCAATCTCACCGCCGCAAGGCGCACGGCGGGGTCAGTGTCGACCAGTTGCAGATTGGCCAGCGCCAGGCTCAGGGCGGCGTGGACGCTGTCATCTTTTTCGCCAGCGAGTTGCTGGTCGAGGAATTTCAGCTGCGCGGGTTTCGCGCTTTTCTGCAATTGCTGCGCGGCAGTCAGACGGATTTTGGCGTCGGCGGCGAGCAATTGATGGCTGGCCATGGCGGTGTCGATCAGACCCCGCAGGCGATTGTTCAGGCGCAGGGTTTTTGGCTGGCCATCGATGGTCAACTCGCCTTGTTGCAGGGCGTTGATCAGTTCGATACGCGCCGGATCGGGCTGCGCGGCCCAGGTTTCCAACAGCTTGGCCTGTTGCACGGGATTGGCCGCGACGAAGTCTTCGGCATCGCCGGCGTGGGCGAGCATCGGCAGCAACAGTGCGATGGCGAGAAGCAAGCGGTGTATGGCAGTGCGCATATGCGTGGCCTTGCGTAGTGATCGTTCCCACGCTCCGCGTGGGAATGCAGCCCGGGACGCTCCGCGTCCCCAAAGCGGACGCAGAGCGTCCGTTGAGGCATTCCCACGCAGAGCGTGGGAACGATCAGGTTGAGCGGGATAACTCAGTTGCTCTTCACCGCATAATCCGGCTTCTTGTCGTTGCCCTGAATGAACGGGCTCCACGGTTGCGCACGGATCGGCCCTTCGGTCTGCCACACGACGTTGAACTGACCATCGGCCTGAATCTCGCCGATCATCACCGGTTTGTGCAGGTGGTGGTTGGTCTTGTCCATGGTCAGCGTGTAGCCCGATGGCGCCGCAAAGGTCTGCCCGGCCAGCGCTTCACGTACTTTGTCGACGTCAGTGGATTTGGCTTTCTCAACCGCCTGCGCCCACATGTGGATACCGACGTAAGTGGCTTCCATCGGGTCGTTGGTCACGGCTTTGTCCGCGCCCGGCAGGTTGTGTTTCTTCGCGTAGGCTTTCCAGTCAGCGACGAATTTCTTGTTCGCCGGGTTCTCGACGGATTCGAAGTAGTTCCACGCCGCGAGGTTGCCCACCAACGGCTTGGTGTCGATGCCGCGCAGCTCTTCTTCGCCGACCGAGAACGCCACGACTGGTACGTCGGTGGCTTTCAAACCCTGGTTGGCCAGCTCTTTATAGAACGGCACGTTTGAGTCGCCGTTGACGGTCGAGATGACCGCAGTCTTGCCACCGGCGGAGAATTTTTTGATGTTGGCGACGATGGTTTGATAGTCGCTGTGACCGAACGGCGTGTAGACCTCTTCGATGTCCTTGTCGGCCACACCTTTGGAATGCAGGAACGAACGCAGGATTTTGTTGGTGGTGCGCGGGTAGACGTAGTCGGTGCCGAGCAGGAAGTAGCGTTTGGCGCTGCCGCCTTCTTCGCTCATCAAATATTCAACAGCAGGGATCGCTTGCTGATTCGGCGCGGCGCCGGTGTAGAAGACGTTCGGCGACATCTCTTCGCCTTCGTATTGCACCGGGTAGAACAGCAGACCGTTGAGCTCTTCGAACACCGGCAACACCGATTTACGTGACACGGAAGTCCAGCAGCCGAACACCACGGCAACCTTGTCCTGGGTTAGCAACTGCCGGCCTTTCTCGGCGAACAGCGGCCAGTTCGACGCCGGATCAACCACCACCGGCTCAAGCATCTTGCCGTTGACGCCGCCCTTGGCGTTGATCTCGTCAATGGTCATCAACGCCATGTCTTTGAGCGACGTTTCGGAGATCGCCATGGTGCCGGACAACGAATGCAGAATCCCGACCTTGATGGTCTCGGCGGCCTGGACAGTCCAGGTCATGCCCATCGCGGCAATGGATGCCGTGAGTGTGAAAGCCTTGATCAAACTGCGACGCTTCATTGTGCGATCTCCATGAACATTTGAAGTTTTTTTGGTTGGCAGATGCGGACGACTGAAGGCTGTTTTGCAAGGGCTGTGCCCGGTCGGGTTCAGGCAGGAAAATGTCGTGTTAGAGCGCTTGCGCGGTTTTGCGCTGCACCACGAAGGGACGCGCAGGGCGCGTTGGTGCATGCGGTCGCGCCACTTTGGGGCGCGAAAAATCATGTGTAGGAGCTGCCGAAGGCTGCGATCTTTTGATCTTGATCGTTCCCACGCTCTGCGTGGGAATGCAGCCGCGGACGCTCCGCGTCCAAAGATCAAAAGATCGCAGCCTTCGGCAGCTCCTACAGGGAGGAGAAATCTGTGGAGGGTCAGCGGCGGCGCATCAGGCCGATGAAGAAGAGGCCGCCGATGGCAGCAGTGGCGATGCCGATCGGCAGGTCTTCCGGCGCGATCAACGTGCGCGCTGCGACATCGACCCAAACCAGAAAGATACTGCCAAGCAGCACGCACGCCGGCAGCAAACGCCGATGCTCGGCACCGACCAGACGCCGCGCGATGTGCGGCACCATCAGCCCGACAAAGCCGATCGAGCCGCTGATCGATACCAGCACACCGGTCATCAACGAGGCGATGACGAACACCCGTAAACGCACCGCGCGTGCATTCAAACCGAGGGTCACGGCGGTTTGCTCGCCGGCCATCAATGCGTTCAACGGTCGCGCCATGCCCAGCAGCAACATCAACCCGAGCAGCACGCTGGCCGCTGGCACCGCGAGCAACTCCCAACGCGCCAGCCCGAGGCCGCCGAGCATCCAGAACATCACCGCCGAACTCGCGCGATGGTCGCCCATGAACAGCAGCAGATTGGCGATCGCCATCATCACGAACGACACCGCCACGCCACACAGCAGCAGGCGGTCACTGTCGAGCCGGCCATGGCGACTGGCAATCGCCACCACCACCAGCATGCTCAACAGCGCGCCGATGAACGCGGCGATCGGCAAGGTCAACAGCCCGACAATTTCGCCGACGTGCAGCACCACAATCACCGCGCCCAGCGTCGCCCCGGAGGTGACGCCGAGCAGATGCGGATCGGCCAGCGGATTGCGCGTCACCGCTTGCAGCACCGCGCCGATCAGCGCCAGCCCGGCACCGACCAGTGCACCGAGGAGCATGCGCGGCACGCGAATCAGCCAGACGATATGTTCCTGCCCGGCGCTCCAGCTCACCTCGCCAACACCGAAAGCCTTGTGCAGCAAAATCCTCCACACCACGTCCACCGGCACCCGCGCCGGGCCGAAGCCGAGCGAGACCACGCACGACACCAGCAACACGGCGCCGAGGGCGATCAGCAGCAAGGCATAGCGACGGTTGATCATTCGCCGTGGAAACCTTTGGCCAGGGTTTCAACGGCCAACACGTTGTCGATGCCCGGCGTGGCTTGCACATACGGAATAACGATGAAGCGCTGGTTCTTTATCGCATCGACCGATTGCAGCGCTTGGTTATCGAGCAGGAACTGGATCTTCTGCTCCGCGGTAATTTCGCTGTAGTCGACGATCACGATCACCTGCGGATTGTGCTCGACCACGGTTTCCCAGTTGACCCGCGTCCAGCTCGCGTCGACGTCATCGAGAATATTGCGCCCGCCCGCCGCATCGATCAGCGCTTGCGGCATGCCGAGGCGGCCAGAGGTCATCGCGCGGTCTTCGCCGCTGTCATAAAGGAACACGCGCGGTTTTTCTGCCGGCAGGTCTTTGCGCACGGCAGCGACTTGCGCCTGCATGTCGGCGATCAAGGCATTGGCGCGATCCTGCACGTCGAAGATTTTGCCGAGGTTGCGCAGGTCGTTGTAAGTGTCCTCCAGCGTCGCCGCCGGGCGCTTCATCACGAAAGCGCAGGACTCGGTCAACTCGTAGACATTGATACCCAGCGGTTGCAGGGTTTGCGGCGTCAGGTCGCCGCCGACGCGCATGCCGTAATCCCAACCGGCGAAGAAGAAATCGACGTTGGCGTTGAGCAGGGTTTCCACCGACGGGTACTTCGCCGCGAGCTCCGGCAGACCGTCGAGCAGCGATTGCATCTCGGGTGTCACCGACTTCCAGCCACTGACGCCGCTGTAGCCGGCCATCCGCGATTTGAGGCCGAGGGCGAGCATCATCTGGGTCATGTTGATGTCGTGGCTGACTGCGTGTTTCGGCGCTTCCTTGAAGGTCACGTCGCGGTTGCAGCTGTGCACGGTCAGCGGGTATTTAGTCGCTTCGGCCAAGGCTTCGGCACTGCACAACAGAAGGGCGACGCAAAGCAGGGAACGCAGGGTCATGGTCGGGTTATCCAGGTGATTCGCGGGTAGCCGTGGAGGGGATGCGCATCGATCAACGCTTCGACGCCGAACACCTCGCGCAGCAATTTTTCAGTGAGGACTTCTTGCGGCGTGCCGCTGGCGACGATGCGGCCGTGATCGATCACGTACAAACGGTCGCAGAACGCGGCGGCCAGATTCAGGTCGTGGATGCTGGCGAGGGTGCCGATCTTCAGGCGTTTGACCAGTTGCAGCAATTCGAGCTGATAGCGCGGGTCGAGGTGATTGGTCGGCTCGTCGAGGATCAGCAGTTGCGGTTGTTGAGTCAGGGCGCGGGCGAGAATCACTCGCTGCTTTTCACCGCCGGAGAGGGTGGCGAAGGCGTGGTCTTCGAAGCCTTCGAGGCCGACGGATTTCAGCGCTTGAGTGGCCAGATCGCGGTCTTCCCGGGTGTCGCCGTCGAACAGACGTTTGTGCGGCGAGCGGCCCATGGCGACGACCTCTTCGACGGTCAGGCCGAAGGCATCGGGAAACTCCTGCAAGACCACGGCGATGCGTTGCGCACACCAGCGTGAGGACTGTTTCCAGACGTTGTGGTGTTCAAGTCTGACCTCACCGCTTTCCGGCGCGCTGAAGCGATAGGCGCAGCGCAGCAGACTGGTTTTGCCACTGCCGTTGGGGCCGATCAACCCGACGAACTCACCGGCGGCCACCTGCAACGAGGCGTCACGCAGCTGGAACTGGTGATGACAGTGGCCGTGGCCCAGCGGTGTCCAGGCGAGGTCGGTGAGGGTGAGTGAGGTCATGCGGGTCCGGTGTGATGTTGGTGATTGTGGTGGTTCAGTGAGATTTTTTCCCCCTCACCCCAACCCTCTCCCCCAAGGGGTAGAGGGGGAAAGGGGGCCGATCTTCATGCTTTTCAAAGCTTCAGTTCAACTCGGTATTTCAAGTCGGTGCAACTTGCCCAAACACCTCGGTCAGTCCCCTCTACCTCTGGGAGAGGGCTAGGGTGAGGGCAAGGCTTTTCAATCAAAAGGTGTAATCAGCGCTGACAAAAAACGAGCGCGGTTCGCCAAGGATCCACTGCTGCCCCTCATTGTATTGGCTTTGCGCATACCGGCGGTCAAACAGGTTGTTCACCTGCAAGCCCAGCGTCGTGTTGCGCAGCGCTTGCCACGACAACGTCGCATCGACCACGGTGTAACTCGGCAGCTCGTTGCGGTTGGCCATGTCGGCGTAACGCGCATCAACATACCGCACACCGGCGCCGGCCTTGAGATCATCGCTAAGCGCTTTGTTCAGCCAAAGGTTGGCCGTACGCCTCGGTACGTCCACCGGACGATTGCCGTTAAACGACAGCGTCTGGCCGTTCACCACCTCCGAGAAATCGTCGTACTTGGCCTTCACGATCGCCGCGTTCGCTTGCAGTTGCCAGGCGTGCGGCAATTGCAGATCAAGGCTCGCTTCCAGACCGTTAGACGACTGCTGACCCACTTGCTGTTTGAGCGTCGGGTTGCCCGGATCGTCAGTCAGCAGCTTCTTCTTGACGATGCGATACGCCGCCAAGGTGAACTCGCCGCGCTGATCCCAGAACAATTGCTTCAAGCCGACTTCAGTCTGGCGCGCGGTCGACAGATCGTATTGCTGCTGGCTTGGGCTCAGAGAAATCAGCCCGCCAATACCGTCGGTGCTGGTCGCCATCTGGCCGTAGAACGAGGTGTTCGGCGTCAACGCAAACACCAGCCCGGCCTTCCAGTTGTTGCCGGTCAGGGTCTTGTCGCTCTGGCTGCCATCGAGCAGATTGTTGCGATCAACGTGCACGTAATCGCGGCGCACACCGGTCACCAGCGACCAGCGCTCACTCAACTGCGTGCGGTTCTCGGCGAACACCGACATCTGTTTGGTGGTGCTGTCGAACTGATCGCGATAAGGGTCGGCGCTCTCGAAAGTGCCGGCTTGCGGGTGATAGAGATCCACGGCCTGGCCGTTCGGCAACACGTCGCTGAACGGCGAGTTGCTGTTGAGCTGGAAGCGGATGCGGTTGTACTCGACGCCGCTGACGGTCTGGCTGTCGAGGCCGAACAGCGAGTGTTTGAAGGTGAAGGTCTGACGGTCGCCAACCTGTTCCTGCTGGTGACCGATGCCGAAATAACCGCTGCGGCTCAGTTGCTGCGTGCCCGCGTCGAAGTTGTAGTTCTCGGCGTTCTGCCAGCGGCGCTGGGCTTTGAGGTAGTACAGCTCGTTGCTGGCGCTGACCGAGTCGTTGATCTGCCAGTCGCTGGTCAGACGCGTCCACTGATCGTTGTAATGCTGTTTGTCGTCGCGCACGTTGTAGTTCTTGTAACGCAGGCTGTCCTGCAAATGGCCGTTGATCAACGGCGTGCCGAAGTAGTTTTGCGGGCGCTGATCGCCGTAATCGTGGGCGAGGGTAAACGCCAGATCTTCGCTGGCCTGCCAGCGCAGGGCGGCGCTGATGAAGTCGCTGGAGGCGTCGCCGCGATCGATCCAGCCGTTGCTGCGCAGACGATTGAGATTGAGGCGATAGCTCAACGTATCGCTCAGTGAACCGCCGCTGTCGAAGGCCTGCTGTTGGCTATCGTAAGAGCCATAACCGACGCGCAGATGATTTTCGATGTCGCCCTCGAATGGCTTCTTCGGAATAACGTTGACCACTGCGCCGGTCGCGCCTTCGCCGTACAACACCGACGCCGGGCCACGCAGCACATCGACACGCTCCACCGACCAGGTGTCGACCGGGAACGTGACGGTGCCCATGCCGGTGTACATGCGGTTGCCGTCATACAACTGCATCACCGAACTCTGCCCGGTGAAACCGCGCGCCTGCAACGATGTGCCGCCATCGCCCGGCGTCCCGGTGCGGCTGATGCCGGTGCTGCGCGACACCGCGTCCTGCACGCTGCGATCGCCGCGTGCGCGGACTTGCTCGCCGCTGAGGCTTTCGACGCTGGCCGGGGTTTGCATGGTGCTGAGGTTAAGCCGCGAACCGGCGGTGGTCGGCGTGGTGAGGCTGACGGTTGCATCGTCAACGGCGGGCGCGCTGATGGTGCCGGTGGGCAACGTCAGGGGGGCGCTGTCGGCGTGGGCATTGTTCATGGCGAACAGGCAGAGGCTGGACAAGAGGTACTTGTTCATCGGTACGGTGAATCACTTCATCAAATGAAAAGCCCACGACTTGTGGTCGTGGGCAGAATGGCAAATTCGCGTTATACAGTAACACTAAAAATTGCCGGCATATAAGCCCCGGCAGTCTATAGAGCTGTCTAAATCGCGCATCTCGCCTGCTTCATGATGAAGTTGAGGCAGATTCAGGTTGGCGACCAAACCGCGACAGCAGCAGTCGATCCAGCAACCACACCACCACCAGCGAAGCGCCCACCAGCGGAAAAATCACCGCCAGCGCGAGCATGATCATCACGCCGGTTTTCCATTTCGGCAGGTCATGCCGCAGCGGTGGCACGCCGAATTTGCCTTGTGGCCGACGTTTCCACCAGATCACCACGCCGCTGACGGCACTGAGCAGAATCATCAGGCAGATCAGCAACACGACGATCTGATTGAAGGTGCCGAACATCTTGCCTTCGTGGAGCATCACGCCGATTTCGGTGGCGCGGGCAACCGTGCCGTACTGTTCGAAACGCACATCGGCGAGGACTTTGCCGGTGTACTGATCGACGTGCAGGGTGGCGTCGTTGCGCGGATCGTCGGCAAACACGGCGATGGTGAACACGCCGGTGGCGGTGGTCGGCAGGGTGATGCTGTAACCCGGTTCGACCTTGCGCGCGGTGGCGATGTTTTGCACGTCTTGCAGGCTGATGCTCGGTGCCGCCGGGCCAGCGTTGGCGCCGCCGTGGGCCATGTGTTCGGCATGGTCGCCGGACATCGGCATCGGCGTGTTTTCCATCGCCCAAGGCACGGTCTGGCGGGTGGCGCTGTTAAGGGTTCGCGCTTCAACATCGGAGGTCGGCACGTTGTCCCACATCGCCGCCGGGAACACGTTCCACACCTGCGCGTATTGCTTGCCCCAGAAACCGGTCCAGGTCATGCCGCTGAGCAACATCACCAGCAGCAATGTCGCACCCCAGAACCCGGTGACCGCGTGCAGATCCCGCCACAACACACGACCGCGACTGTTCAGCCGAGGCCACAAAATGCCTGCGGCCTGACCGCGCGGCCACCACAGGAACAACCCGGACACCACTAACACCACGCCCCAACCGGCGGCCATTTCGATGAGACGGTCACCGACGGTGCCGATCATCAATTCGCCGTGAATCGCGCGGGCGATGGCTTGCAGGTTTTGCTTGGCATCTTGTTCGCCGAGGATGTCGCCGTGGTACGGATCGACGAACACGTTGAGTTCGTGACCGGTGTTGGTCACCACAAATTGCGCGCTGCGTTCGGCGTTGACCGGCGGCAGGTATTGGGTGACCTGGCCTTGTGGATAAGCGCTTTTTACCCGTTGCAACAAGTCATCGGCCGGGACGCTGTGATGACCGGCGGGGACGTTGAGCAGGCTGCTGTACATCAATGAATCGAGTTGCGGTTTGAACAGGTAAATCATGCCGGTCAAGGCCAGCATCACCATGAAAGGGGCGACGAAGAGCCCGGCGTAAAAATGCCAACGCCAGGCCAGGTTGTAGAAATTCGGTTTGGGCTGATTCATCACGTGTGCTCCGCTTGGCTTGGGTCTTCTAGTTGTTCATTCAGGTTGCAACACTGCATTCCCTGTGGGAGCGGGCTTGCTCGCGAAAGCGGCGGCACATTCAACATTGATGTCGCCTGGCATGCCGCCTTCGCGAGCAAGCCCGCTCCCACATGGGTGGGTGTTGCCTGTCAGAAACTCATGTCCACCTTGGTCCAGAGCGTGCGCCCCGGTTCGTTGATGGCTTGCGGGTCGTTGGCCGGGTAGCCGAATCCGGCGTTGCCCGCCAGGTTCAGGTGTTCGGCGTAAGCCTTGCCGAAGAGGTTGTCGACGCCGCTGCTGACCTTCCAGTTTTTGTTGATCCGGTAGGCACCGTTGAGTGAGAACACGCCGAAGCCCGAACTCTTGTCGTAATCCTTGCCGACCACGTTGCCCTTGTTCTGGTCGATACGGTTTTGCGCAGCAACCACCCTCCACAGTGCGCCGGCGCTCCAGTTGTCTTTGGTATAGGTCAGACCGAAGCGTGCATCCAGCGGCGGCATTTGCGGCAGGGCCGAACCGTCGCTGCTGTTCTTGCCCCAGGCGTAGGCCAGGGTCGCATCGGTCTTCCAGTTGTCGGTGAGTTGATACGCGGCACCGAGTTCACCACCCATGATTCGCGCGTCGATGTTCTCGGCGCGCGAGGTGCTCATGCCCATCATTCCCGGGGTGTAATCGAACAGGATGTAATCGCGCACCACGCCGATGTAGCCCGAGGCCCAGGCTTCCAGATCGGCGCTCTTGTAGTTCACGCCGAAATCGAACTGCGTGGTTTTCTCCGGTTTGATCGAATCGAACGCGTTGAGCGAACCGACCGGGCCGCTGCTCGCCGAGAACAGCTCCCAGTAATCCGGAAAGCGCTGCGCGTGACCGAGGCCGGCGTAGAGCGTGGTCGGGCTGTCAGCGAGGTCATGCTCGTAGCGCACGAAGCCGCTGGGCAGGGTGTCGGCGCGGGTGTCGTCGGCGGTCGGATTGGGGCGGGTCATCATTCCCGAACCGCTGGTTTGCCGATAATCCTTGGCCGAGGCACGGTCGACGCGGGCGCCGGTGATCAGCCGATCGCGGTCGGCGGCGTACCAGGTCATTTCACTGAACACGCCGTAGTTATGGAAATCGGCGTCCTTGGTGTAGGGCAGATCTTTGTAGGTGTCGACGCCCATTGAACTGCGCTGGCGATGCTCGTTGGTCTGCGCGTCGAGGCCGGTGATCAGTTGAATGTCGGCCCAACGCCAGGTCGCTTTGATCCGCGCACCGAGGGTGCGGCGGTCGACATTGGACGCCATGGGCCCGGCCATCATCCCGGTGCCCGACGGCGTGCGCAGGGTGTAGTTGTCCATCACGTGGTCGGCGTAGTTGTAGTAGACCTGCGCTTCGAGTTTCTCCAGCACGTCGGTGATGTTGGATTTTTCGAAGCGCAGACCGAGGCTTTCACGCAGGAATTGCGAGCCGTCCATGCCGCGCCCAGCGTAGCGTGCTTCGCCGTCGCCCTTGCCGGCGGTGAGTTCGATCAGGGTGTCGGCATCCGGCGTCCAGCCGACCGCGACGTCGCCGTTCCACTTGTCGTAGCGCGAGGCGACGATGTCGTTGTTGCCGTCGCGGTAATCGTCGGAATGCGCGGTGTTGCCGATCACGCGCACGTAACCCAGCGGGCCACCGGCAGCGGCGTCGACAACCTTATCGAAGCGTCCGTGAGAACCGGCCAGAACGCTGGCGTTCACCCGCGTGCCGAGTTCGCCGAAGCTCTCCGGTTCACGATCAAACAACACCGTGCCCGCCGAGGCGCCCGGGCCATAAAGCACGGTTTGCGGGCCTTTGATCACGGTAAGTTTGTCGTAGGTTTCCGGCGAGATGTACGAGGTCGGCGCGTCCATCCGGCCCGGGCAAGCGCCGAGCAGCATGCTGCCGTTGGTGAGGATGTTCAGACGCGAGCCGAACATGCCGCGCAATACCGGATCGCCGTTGGTGCCGCCATTGCGCACCAGCGCGAAGCCCGGAATGGTTTTCAGATAATCGCCGCCGTCACTCGCCGGCACTGGTTGGCGTGGATCTTTTGGGTTGGTAACGATGGTCAGCGGTGAGCTCGGCGCGATTGCGGTGATCACCGTTGGACTCAGTTCTTCGTTGTGGCCGGTGTGATCATCGGCCAACACCAACGGGGACAGCAGGACGCCGCAAAGGACAGCGCTAGCGTGCCTGAAACGAATCCGCGATTCGTTCAAAGCGAAGGACACCGGGGCGGAACCCGAGCGTGAAACAGCAGCAAACCTGGACATGACAATTTCCATCAAACAGTCGTAAACGACACGGCCGGCAGCCTGAAGCTGTCTTCTCCACCGTGTGCAATCAAAGGTGCGTGTTTACGTGGCGATGGGCGGGGCGCGGGTGCGGGCGCCGGGGAAGAAGGTTTGCCGGGCGTGGCCCAGGCGCGGGGAGGGCGGAGTGAAAGTGTTGAGTGGCGGAATGTTGAAGGCGACGAAATCGCCGCCGCCGGTCAGTGCCGGGCAATTGAACAGCAGGCTGCAATAGCCGCATTTTTCCCACAGCACGTGGTGCGAGGATTGTGGCGGGCAATGTTCGGCGCTGGGTTTCGCGTCATGTCCGGAGTGATCCATCCCCGGCATGTCCATCGACATGTCCATGCTCATTGGCATGGAGGTCGAGGCGTGCTGATCCATCGGCATCGACTGAGAAATCAGTGGGCCGATGAAAATCATCAACATGGCGAACAGGGCGATCCAGCTGCCGCGAGTCAGGTGTTCAGTCTGACGGCGTGGCGCGGAGGGCCTGGCGCTCAGCGGGCGCATGGGCGGAATCTGCCGGAAGGCTTACTGAGCGTGCGCGTGAGCCTGCGTGGTTTCCGGGGGCTTCTTCTGCACCGAAACTTCGACGGTGACGTCGCCGGCCTTCTCGAAATGCATCGTCAGCGGGAATTGCTTGCCGTCCGTGAGCAGGCTGCGATCAGTCGGGTTGAGCAGCATCACGTGATAGGCCATCGGCGCAAATATCACGTTGCCGCCAGCAGGGATTTCCACGCTCGGCACCTGCTGCATCTTCATCAGATCGCCCTGCATCACATGCTCATGCAACTGCGCTTCGGGGGCGATCGGCGAGTCGACGCTGAGCAAGCGGTCAGCCGTTTTACCGCCATTGTGAATCACGAAATACACCGCTACGGTCGGCGCATTCGGTGGCAACTCCTGCGACCACGGGTGGGCGATTTCAATCTCGCCAGCCTTGTATTCGTGGGCATTGGCGAAGCACGCGGGCAGCAACAGCGCAGCGATGACGATGAGTTTGTTCAACATGGCAGTTCTCCAGAACGATTTGAAACGCAGGTCAATTGCGAGAACAAATCAAACCAGAGGAGAGGCGCGGGGATTGAGGCTCGGCCATTGCTGGCGCGGAGTAGGGGTTTGCAGTGAGAGCGGCGCGACGCTGTGATTGCTTTCATAGCGGGCGAAATACAGCTGCGGCGAATGGCCCGGCAACGCTACCAATGGCGCAGAACCCGAGCAACACCAGCAATGCTGCATGTTGGAATGCGTGTCGTTGGCCGGCGCCTTCTGCTCGGGGGAACCGATGTTGATCGCGACCATCTTCGTCCCGCTGCCGGTGCAGAAACTGCTCCACAGCAACTGATCGGCCGGTGAATTGGCCGCCTGCGCCATCGCCCCCGTCATCGGCATGGCGAGCATGTTGAACAGCACTGCAAAGCAGGCGATCCAGGCAAATGCTAGCCGTTGTCGGTTCATGGGAGAGATCCATTGGGTGGGCGATCAGGCGCGGGCTATTTAGCCTGATCAGGGCCGATAAGTAAAAAAGCGTCGTGCGGTTTGGTGTCGCAGCGTTTTTCAAAACGCAACGGCATGCAACCTCATACCGAGTGCCTTCATGACTTTCATGATAGTCGCGAATTCAGGGTTGCCAGTGCTACTCAGCGCTTTATAGAGACTTTCGCGACCCAAACCTGCATCCCGTGCCACTTGCGTCATGCCTTGAGCGCGGGCGATGTCATTGAGCGCTGCACGGATCAGAACGCCATCGCCTTCATCGTCATCAAAACAGGCGTCTAGATATGCCGCCATATCCTCGGGAGTTTTGAGGTATTCGGCAGCGTCAAAACGGGCGAATTCTTCGGTCATGATTCACTCCTCATTTCCGATGTTATGCGCCATCTGCACGGCGCGTTTGATATCTCTCTTTTGTGTCGATTTGTCGCCCCCGATCAACAGCAGATAAACCACTTCGCCTTTACGTGTGAAGTACATCCTGTAACCAGGGCCGTAATGAACGCGCATTTCATAAACGGTATCACCTACAAACCCGCAGTCGCCAAAGTTGCCATGTCCAGCTGCCTTGAGTCTGGAGATGATTCGGCCTTTACCGATGATGTCTTTCAAGGAGTCGAGCCATTCGGAAAAAAGGCGGGTTCGTTCAACGACGATCATTCTGAATCGTATTCCTTGGGATACAAGCTGGCAAGCCGCTTTTCTTGGCTGTCTGCTTGTCGGGATTAAAGGAACCGAAGTATTGGGGGGAAGGTGTAGTGAAGAACAGTCGGCTGCGTCCTCAAAAATTGCAGGCAAATTCGCAGAAAAATTGAAAGTTAGGAAAAGTCTTGCGTCGTGAGGGCCGCGAGGACTTCAGACGCCGACCCAAACGCCCGATCAACCCCCGGCAACACCGGCCGCTTCAACACCAGCACCGGCGCCCCACGCTCGCGTGCCACTTCCAGTTTCGGCTCGGTGGCGGTGCTGCCGCTGTTTTTGCTGATCAGCACATCGATCTGCCGGCGTTCGAACAAGGCGCGTTCATCGTCGATCAGGAACGGCCCGCGCGCGCCGATGACTTCGCAGCGTTCGTTGCCGGGATAAACGTCGAGGGCGCGCAGCGTCCAGAATTGCTCGGCGGGGATCTCGTCGAGGTGCTGCAACGGTTCTCGGCCAAGGGTGAACAGCGGACGTCGGAAGGGTTTGAGGGCATCGATCAGCTCCGCCCAGTCGCTGACTTCGCGCCAGTCATCGCCCGCTTGCGGCTGCCACGCCGGCCGGCGCAGGGCCCAGCACGGGATACCGGTCAGATGCGCGGCGGTGGCGGCGTTCTGACTGATTTGTGCGGCGTAGGGGTGCGTGGCGTCGAGCAATAGGTGGATGCCTTCGGCGCGAATGAACTGCGCCAGACCTTCGGCACCGCCATAACCACCGACGCGTACCTGACAGGTCAGATCGGTCGGTACACGGCCGACACCGGCGAGGCTGTAAATGTGCTCCGGCCCCAGCGTGCGGGCGATGGCCAGCGCTTCGGTGACGCCGCCGAGCAGCAGGATTCGTTTACGCATCGAAGGGTTTAACCAGATCAAGCAAAGTGATCGGCAACGCTTGTCGCCACGTATCAAACTCGCCCAGCGGCTGCGCCTGCGCGACATGAATACGCGTCAGCTCACCGCCGAAACGTTCGCGCCAGCTCATCAGGGTGACTTCACTTTGCAGTGTCACGGCATTGGCCACCAGACGCCCGCCGGGTTTGAGCCATTCCCAGCACGTTTCAAGCACGCCCTCACGGGTGACGCCGCCGCCGATGAAAATCGCATCCGGGCGCTCCAGACCTTGCAGCGCTTGGGGCGCCTTGCCGCGAATCAACTGCAAACCGGGCACACCCAACGCATCGCGGTTGAGCTCGATCAATTGCTGACGACCGTCATCGGCTTCGATAGCCAGCGCGCGGCAGCTCGGATGTGCGCGCATCCATTCGATGCCGATCGAGCCGCTGCCGGCGCCGACGTCCCAAAGCAATTCACCGGGCGTCGGGGCGAGGCGGGCGAGGGTGATGGCACGCACGTCGCGTTTGGTCAGTTGGCCGTCATGTTTGAACGCCGAGTCCGGCAGGCCGGCAAGGCGCGACAAACGTGGCGTGTTGGCGTCGGCGCGGCATTCGATGGCGATCACGTTGAGGTCGGCAGTCGAGGCAAGGTTCCAGTCGTGGGCGCTGGCGTCGATCCGTTGCTCGGCATCGCCACCCAAGTGTTCGAACACGCTCATGCGACTCGAACCAAAGCCGCGTTCACGCAGCAATTGCGCAACCGCCGCCGGGCTCTGTCCGTCATTGCTCAACAGCAGCAACCGCACGCCGCTGAACAACTGCGCATTGAGCGCTGCCAGTGGCCGCGCCACCAACGACACGATGCTCACTTCCTGCAACGGCCAGCCCAGCCTTGCCGCCGCCAGCGAGCAAGAAGAGGGCGCGGGCAAAATCAGCATTTCATCACTCGGCACCTGCCGCGCGAGACTGGCGCCAACGCCGTAGAACATCGGATCACCACTGGCCAACACACAGACCGCTTCGCCGCGCTGCTCAAGCACCGGCGCGAGAGAAAACGGGCTCGGCCACAACTGGCGTTCGCCGCGAATGCACACCGGCAGCAAATCCAGCTGACGCTGGCCACCGATAATCCGCGAGGCGTTCATCAGGGCGCGCCGGGCGTTTTTACCAAGGCCTTTAAAGCCATCTTCAGCGATGCCTACAACCGTCAGCCAAGGGGCCATACCTTCCTCAATCGTGTGCTTGCCATTATCCGGCGACATGATAGCGCGATGGCTGCCAACTGACTGCTTTCAATCTGTTAATTGGCGAGCGGACACTAATTGTTTTAGTTGCTTATATTGGAATTGATTTGAGGTTGTTATTCTCAGCGCGATGAGCTGCCGTTTATAGCTGAACAGGCAGTGATAATGAGTGCCAGGCAAGGCACCTTAAATATACAGGAGTGTAGATATGAGTGAGATGCAACGGGCTGCAAGTGCTTTACTTGATGGCGGTGCTTCAGTCGTAATGGGAGGCAATTTACTGTCGTTTCTCTCGGGTGTGGCCAAGATAGATCAACGGTTTATTAAAGACAGTATGCGCTGGGCGGAGTTTAGAGCGGATCAACGCTATAACAGAAAACATGAACCTGTGGCATGGTTCGAATTTTACTCTGGCGTTCTGTGGTCTGTTGGTTGGGGGTTGGAATACGAACCGGTAATTGTTGCCGACAAAAACTTTACAGGGAACGTGTTGGACAAGTGGGCAAAATCGGTGTCGACGCTGATAAGCCGATCAAAAATTGCCGCAATGAAAGAGACCTTTCAGTTACTTGAGTCTAGCCCGGCTGGAATCGATGTGTTATCCGATGGCGCGCGCGCATGGGCAGACTTTCGTTTTTCCCCAGCGCAATACAACGCGCAAAAAGAGTTGGAGATCGTGATTAGCAACGTGCGCTTTCTGCAAGCTGACTGGAGTTCAAATTATCTGTTCTGGACGGTACAGCACAGCGGTGCGCAACTTGATATCCAGTCCAGGCGCTTTGCAATCAAACCGCGACAGATGGAAGAGTATCGCGCACGATTAAGCGAAGCGGTGCTTGAAATGCGTACGACGGAAATTGAACTGACGCGTTAAGTGGTGGCTGGAGATAGAACGATTTTTTGTGTTGGCGTGACAGCTGAAATGAATTGAATGGAACGGAAGTTGATTAATTTTAAACGCGGGGCTAATTTGGTTTTACGCCAAGACGGCGTTTAAATAATTGCAGGGAATCAATAGTCATGAGTGAAGTAAAAGAACAGGTAACTTCTGCTGCTCAACGTGTTGCATTAATTACGGAGTGCAATGAGTTTGTCGCGGCACAACCAGTAATGCATGCGCGCACCGTTCGGGCCGCTGCGAACTTGCCGATTGACAAGGATGAACTTAACGCCGCCATCATGGGGTCGGGTATCGCAGGTTTTGATGCGAGCATGTCCAAGCGCAGCAAGCGTATCGTCAAGAATACGTACATGTATGCCGACCTGGTGGCCCTGCTCAAATTTCCGGCGGCCAGCCAGAAAGAACAACGATACAACGAGTTCATGCGACTGATGAAGTTGACCGGATGGTTCGCCTTCAGCCAGCCGTATAATCGCTACAGTGCTTCTTCGCAAAAGCTCACGATGGACAATGTTGCCTTGACCATTATTCATGGGGCAGTGGGTGCAGCCATTGGCCAAGGTCAGACAGCATTGAAGGTGCTGTCGACTGTCGCCGATGCAACCATGGATGCACTGAAGAACGAGCCTGAAGCATTGAAGCTTTTTGAAAACAACTCGAAGAAAGCCGAAGGTGGCAACTTCTGCATGTCCAGTGCCCTGGAAGATACCGACGGTGGCATTACCCTGGCCGTTGCAGCCGTGCAATACCTCGCCACTGCGCAACCGACCAAAGTGTTGTTTATCGAGTGGGCTACTTCGGCGGTTGAAATCTATAACGGCGCGGCCACCATGCACATGGATGAAGAGGATTACTTGATGGTCGAGCCGCTGATTGTCAAA
Organism: Pseudomonas sp. 18058; assembly: GCF_902706155.1. Classification (NCBI taxonomy): domain Bacteria; kingdom Pseudomonadati; phylum Pseudomonadota; class Gammaproteobacteria; order Pseudomonadales; family Pseudomonadaceae; genus Pseudomonas; species Pseudomonas sp. 18058. The sequence continues at coordinate 84,797 of NZ_CACSJY010000020.1, read as the reverse complement.
GCGCTGACCGAGCAGCGTGAAAAAGCGCTTAGCTATGAGTTCGGTACAAAGGCCTGAGTTTAAATAAAGCCAGAGACGCGAGTCTCTGGCTTTCCAGGAAGCTGAAAATGAACACAGGATTTAAAACTTTCGTCTGCGCCGGCGCGGTCATTCTGGTGGCGGACGAATTATCCGCAGCAGACCGATCCGATAGCCTTGATGCGCTGCTGTATGCTCAAACAGTCGCCTCCCATAAAGTGTCCGATGGCCGCGACGTTGAGTCATGGGCCCACGCTAATAACATGGCATTGAGAGCCACCGGTGCCCTGTTGCTGGACAACCCGGGCGTAAATTTTCCGGCGCCTTTGCCTGAAAGCTTTACCGTGTTGGAGTTGGCAACCAGACTTCTGCACAGCTGGATTCCCGCGACGGTCACACGCGTGTGCGCTTCAGCGATCGAGTTGCAGTTGAAGCAAGTCTCCGCTGCGGTTGCTAATCAGAGTATCCAGCCACATGTTTTGTTAGAGGGGAATTGCATAAGATTTATGTTGGGCTTTGTTTCTTCCGGGACAGCGGTGTCGACTGTGGTCGTGTCTTTTGAAGTTGCAGAAATCGTCGTCGATAATGTGCTTTATCATCGTTTCAATAACAAAAGTATCCAGGGCCGCGTGTTTGTCGAAGGCTACAAAGCGCTGATCGATCCCGAGGATTATGGTTTTTCCCGGGCCAAGGTTATTTCGTTACTGGGCGAGCGCCGCCAAGAGCAGATCATCGCGCTGGCCTGAAATGCCCGCGAGGGCAATGCCCGTCGAGGGATATGTCTTGCAAAACCGACGGGCAGACTTTTCATGCCGGTGAACAAAGCAGGCATAATACCGCGCCTTTCCCTCGCAACCGGTTCGCCCCTTGAACGAACGCCCGATGTCCACTGCCATACGCCCCTCGGCTTGTCCGGGGTTGCTGCGTATCGTTCAGGCATTGGATGGCGGGATCTGTCGGATCAAACTCAACGGTGGCTCGATCAGTGTCGATCAGGCAGATGCGGTGGCGGATGCGGCACAACAGTTCGCCAGCGGCGCCATCGAGGCGACCAACCGCGCCAATCTGCAGATTCGCGGGATCGGCGCGCAGTCCTCTGCATTGATCGACAGCCTGTTGGCTGCCGGCCTCGGCCCGCGATCCGCCGCCGGCGACGACGTGCGCAACCTGATGCTCAGCCCGGCTGCCGGGATCGACCAGCAGATGCAATTCGACACTCGTCCGCTTGCCGAACAGATCCTCGACACCCTGCAAAATCATCCGCGCTTTCATGAATTGAGCGCCAAGTTCGCCGTGCAACTGGACGGCGCTGAAGCCTTGGCGATGCTCGAACATCCGCATGATCTGTGGTTGTCGGCCTTCAAAAGGGACGGCGAGACATTGCTGGCATTCGGTCTGGCCGGTTGCCCGACGGATTGTGCGCTTGGTGCGGTGGCACTGGATAACGGCCATGCGCTGGTGGTCGCGGTGCTCGAATTGTTCCTTGAACTGGCGCGCCCTGAGCAAACGCGGATGCGCCATTTGCTCAGCGAAATGACGCCTGAGCTGTTTCTTGAAAAACTCGCTCAGCGGGTCACCCTGCAAGCTGTCAGCGATTGGCAGCGCCCGCCGGCAGCGGACAATCTGCACATCGGCGTTCATCCGCAAAATACCTCGGATTTGGTGTACATCGGCGCCGTACCAGCGCTCGGTCGTCTCGATCCGACAATGCTGCGCGGTGTTGCACAACTGGCTCGCCAGTTCGGCAACGGCCACCTGCGTTTCACCCCGTGGCAAAGCCTGTTGCTACCCGACGTCAAAATCACTGACGCCGCCGAGGTGCTGCAAGGCCTCAAGCAACTCAACCTGCTGACCGAGCCGAGCGAACCGCTGTCGCGCCTGATTGCCTGTACCGGATCCAACGGCTGCGGCAAAGGTCTCGCCGATACCAAACAGGACGCCCGCCATCTGGCGACGCTGCTGCCCTCGGCGCTCAGCGTGCACCTGTCCGGTTGCTCGCGTTCCTGCGCCGCCGCGCACCGTGCGCCGGTGACGTTGCTGGCGGTCAGCCCCGGTCATTACGACCTCTATTTTCGCGATGCAACGCTGCCGGGTTTCGGCGCGTTGCACGCACGCAATCTTACTATTGAAGCGGCCGCGACCCTGCTCGACGCCCGCTCCCGGAGCCCCCTTGATGCTTGATTACATTCGCGACGGTCAGGAGATCTATCGCAACTCCTTCGCGATCATTCGCAGCGAAGCCAACCTCGCGCGAATCCCGGCCGATCTGGAAAAACTCGCGGTGCGGGTGATTCACGCCTGCGGCATGGTCGAGGCCATCGACGGTCTGCAGTTTTCCGAAGGCGCGGGCAAGGCCGGGCGCGAGGCGCTGGCCGCCGGTGCGCCGATTCTGTGTGATGCGCGGATGGTCTCCGAAGGCGTGACCCGCGCGCGCCTGCCGGCCAACAACGAAGTGATCTGCACCTTGCGCGACGACAGCGTGCCGGAGCTGGCGCGCGAGCTGGGCAACACTCGTTCCGCCGCTGCGCTGGAACTGTGGCGTCCGCACCTTGAAGGCAGTGTTGTGGTGATCGGCAACGCGCCGACTGCGCTGTTCTATCTGCTGGAAATGCTCGATGCCGGCGCACCAAAACCGGCGCTGATTCTGGGCTTCCCGGTCGGCTTCGTCGGCGCCGCCGAATCGAAAGCGGCACTGGCCGCCGACAGCCGTGGCGTGCCGTTCGTGATCATGCAAGGCCGCCTCGGTGGCAGCGCCATGGCCGCCGCCGCCGTCAATGCCCTCGCCACGGAGATTGAATGATGCAGGCTAAAGGACGTTTGATTGGCCTGGGCGTCGGCCCCGGTGATCCGGAACTGATTACCGTCAAGGCGCTGCGCTTGCTGCGCGAATCGCCAGTGGTCGCGTACTTCGTCGCCAAGGGCAAAAAGGGCAACGCGTTCGGCATCATCGAAGCGCACCTGCAAGAAGCGCAGAACCTGCTGCCGCTGGTGTATCCGGTGACTACCGAAGCATTGCCGGCGCCGCTTTCTTACGAACAAGTCATCAGCGATTTCTACGATGAAGCCGCCGAAACCGTCGCCGCGCATCTCGATGCCGGTCGCGATGTCGCGGTGATTTGCGAAGGTGATCCGTTCTTCTACGGCTCCTACATGTACCTGCACGATCGCCTCGCCACGCGCTATGAAGCGCAAGTGGTGCCGGGCGTTTGCTCGATGCTCGGTGGCGCTTCGGTGCTGGGCGCGCCGTTGGTGTATCGCAATCAAAGCCTGTCGGTGCTCTCCGGCGTGTTGCCCCATGAAGAATTGAAGCGACGTCTGGCCGATGCTGACGCCGCCGTGATCATGAAGCTTGGGCGCAACTTCCCGAAAGTGCGTCAGGTGCTGGAAGAACTCGGTCTGACCGAGCGTGCGTTGTACGTTGAGCGCGCGACCATGGCCAATCAGAAGATCGTGCCGATGGATCAGGTTGAGCCGATGTCCTCGCCATATTTCTCGCTGATTATCGTGCCGGGCGAACGGTGGCAGGGCTGATGACTCACTCAATACCCGCGATCGTCATTCTTGGTCAGGCCAGCCTGGCCACGGCCCGTCGCATTCAGCAGGTCTATCCGGCGGCGCAGATCCACGGCCTCGCCGGGCGCGTTGAAGGCGCCGATTGCAGTTATCAGGAATTCGGCGCGACCTTGCGCGATCTGTATCAGCACAACACGCCGATCATTGCCCTGTGTGCGGCAGGCATCGTTATTCGCACACTGGCTCCGCTGTTGCTGGAGAAGGGCGCCGAACCTGCCGTGCTCGCAGTGGCTGAAGATGGCAGCGCGGTGGTGCCGCTGCTCGGCGGCCTCGGCGGGGTGAATGTCATGGCGCGGGAAATCGCGGCGGCGTTGCAAGTCGCCGCCGCCATCACCACCAGCGGCGAATTGCGCTTTGGCACGTGCCTGCTCAACCCGCCCAGCGGTTATGCGCTGGCGGACCTGGAGTCGGGCAAGCGCTTTGTATCGGATCTGTTGGCCGGGCACAGCGTGCGTATCGAAGGCGCGGCGCCGTGGCTGGATCAGGCGCAGTTGCCGAAAGATCCACAGGCGCAGCGTTCGATTCATGTGGGCAGTGCCGCGCGTCAAGCGAGCGCCAATGAATTGCTGATCTATCCGCGCAGTGTGGCGGTGGCGATCAGTGCCGACGTTGGGGATCTGCCGGAAGTCGTTCGCGCGGCGTTGCTGCACGCGAACATTGCGCTGCCATCGCTCGCCTGCCTGCTGGCCGCCGACACTGAAATGGCCTCGATGAACTTGCACGAGGCGGCGCTTGAACTCGGCGTACCGCTGCGGTTTGTCGCCGCGCAAAGTGACCTTGCCGCATTGGCAGCCGTTGCCGTATCTGACGCGAAGATCGTCACTGCCGACAACCTTGCCGTCGCAATTGCCGAGCAACCGCTGGACGTTGCAACGATCGGTCGTCGACGCGGGCGTCTCGCCGTCATTGGCCTCGGCCCCGGCGCTGCCGAACTGATGGTGCCGGCGGTCAAAGCCGAACTGGCGCGCTGCACCGACGTGCTCGGTTATGAAACCTACGTACGCATGGCCGGCCCGTTCCGCGATGACCAGGTGCAACATTGCACCGACAACCGCGAAGAAATGCAGCGCGCCCGCCACGCCTTCAGGCTGGCGGCCGAGGGCCGTTCGGTGATCGTGGTGTCGTCGGGTGATCCGGGCGTATTCGCCATGGCGGCGGCGGTGCTCGAAGCGCTGCACGAGTCGGATGATCCGGCCTGGCACAGCGTCGATCTGGAAATTCTTCCCGGCGTTTCCGCTTCGCTGGCCACCGCCGCACAGGCCGGTGCGCCGCTTGGCCACGACTTCTGTGTGATGTCGCTGTCGGACAACCTCAAGCCGTGGTCGATCATCGAGAAACGTCTGGACCTGGCTGCGGAGGCGGATCTGGCCTTGGCCTTCTACAACCCGATCTCTAAGGCTCGGCCGTGGCAGTTGGGCCGCGCGCTGGAAATCGTCGGCCAGCACCGCACAGCGCAAACCCCGGTGGTACTGGGGCGCGACATCGGCCGCCCAGGGCAGACACTGCGCGCCACGACGCTGGGGGCGCTGACCCCGGATCAGGTGGACATGCGCACGATGGTGCTGATCGGTTCGTCCACCACCTGCACGTTCCCGCGTGCCGACGGTAGCAGCTGGGTTTACACCCCACGCTGGTACGGTGAAAAACCCGCCTCCTGAAATCATGCGGCCCGCGCTGGGCCGCCTATCCCTTCCTGCGTCAGCCTCGCTCAGGTATTTATTCGCTTATCGCTGTAGGCATCTTCCTGAATGCCGACGTAAAGCCAGCTGGCGGGTGCAGGTTTTTTTACATTGGGTTGTCAGTTTATTTACTGCCTTGATTGAAGTTGTTTCAGACTGATTGCAGATGTAAGTAATGTTTTTGTTGTTTTACGCTGTGAGCGCTATTTGCGTGCTGGCTTGAAATTCATATTGTTTATTGTATTTCCATGCCGCTGTTTATTGATTCGACATGTAGCCGTGTTCCTGAAAACAATTGAATTCCTTGTGGCTTGATCGCGTTGGCGGGGAGGAATAGTTTTTCCTTGTTCAAAAGGTCAAAGCGGCCTTGTGTTACTTCAAGTCAATGGTTGATAAAAGGGGTTTTAGTGTATGAGTGAGTCAGAAGTCTCGCCGGCGAACGGCTATGTTGAATTTGTAGAACTTTTTAAACTGCAAACGCTGGAAGATGCATTGTCGGCCTATAAAAGCAGTAAGCAGCATGACGCGATCTTGCGTTATTACGCCGGCTGCGTTGCGGCAGATACGGCCTCTGAATTACTTGAGCCGTTGAGATTGTTACAGCAGGCGCTTGCCTCGTTGACTGATTCTCCTGGTGGTCGCCGTCGACGTTCAACAGAGCCCGCTGCTCCTGTAGCGGAAGAAACCAAGGCTGATGCGGAGCTGACGGTTATCAGCAACAGAATCGATGAATACGCCACTCGCCTGGCCAACAGCGTCGAGCAACTGAATGCCTCGGCCAGGGAAGTGGTGAAGTTGCAGCACTTTGTCTGGCTTGGCGGCGGCATCGGCGATATCCAGCGTGATTACATCAATGTCTGGACGCAGGTGCTGGGCCCCGAAGGCTATGCCTTCAAGCTTTGGTACGACAGTGATGCACTGCTGGTTCATGAAACCAATCGGATTGTGGTGGAAGCGGCAAAGGCTGATGCCATGGCGGCCGGAGGCGCAAGCGTTTCCTCGGGATTTGATTTGGCCGATCTCTACGAAGCGCGTCTGGAAGTTTTGAAACTACAACTGTTCGGGCATGTGCAGGCGGGAAAATCTGGCGCCGATGAAGCGCGAATAGACTTGCTGGTACGTGCTTACGGTCAGGACGAAACAAGGCTACGTGAGCTGCGGCAGAAGAACCTGGTGACACTGCAGGCCATGAACCAGGATTTGTTGCGGTTAGTTGATGTGCGTGAGAAGGACTATTCATTCCCGCTTGTGGATATCTATGAGCGTGAATTGAACATGCGTGGCAATCTGGCGGCGGCGGGCGATGTTCTACGCTACCAGGTGTTATTCAATGAAGGCGGAACTTACAGCGATGTAGATTACTTGCCGCCGTTCAAGAAGATGCTGGGCGAAGTTCACGTCGATATGATCCGGGGAGCTAAGCCCGCGCTGGCGGTACTGCAATTGATCCTTGATCGTAACCCGCATTTTATGCCCGGTCGTCAGGCTTTGCGCGACCGCTACAACAGTTATGCAGAGGATATTCCGGCGGAGTTATTACCTGAAATTGAGGCGTTTGCTGCCAGCGGCCCTTTGTTGAAGGACGTGTTTGCCGCCCCCGAACCTCGTGTAGCCATTCCCGACGCATTGCGGGCTGCTTACGTTGATAATTCCGCTTTGACCAATGCTTTTTTGATCGCTCACGCAGGCGCGGCGAGTTTGGAGGCTGTTACATCGCGTGTGCGATTCATGTACGAGTTGATGGATCAGTACAGAGATGCATTGATTGAGCAGCGAGTACCTGCGCTCGACGTTGACACCCAAATTCGGATTGCTACTGATGTGATCGTTGGCGCACCGGGGTTTAATGAGCTACCTCGTGAAATTCAGCACTACCTTCAGGCTCGAATACAAGATCTCCTCGGTTACTTTGGCGAAGGGGTGACACCCAATGCCAAAGGCACCATTCATTTGACCGGGCCGGGCGTAATGCGCACGGGGATGTCAGTCTACGAAGCAGCCCATTTCACGCCCCGCGCTGCAGCGGTGTTCAGCAAGCAGGCGAAGTTGCAGGACGGGTTCAACTACTTCACTGAAGAAGAGCAGGATCACAGCTGGCACGAGAAGTTTTCTGACTTCGAACAGTGGCGTTTGAGTGAACAGAAAAAATCGCAGGAAGGCGTATTCAAGGCCCGCTATGTCGGCGATGTCGCTGAGCTGCTCAAACGCCAGAGCATCGAATTCGATGAAGGCTGGCCCGTCATCGAAGGTCGTTATGTGCTGGCAACCGATATCCTTCAGAACCTCGCCGAAGGGCTTGGCGAACCTTTCTTGCGGGCGATGCGTGAAGGCTTCACCGGCACCGTGGGCTTTGCCCGTCTGGTGCCGCTGGGTTTTGATCAGCGTCAGGCCATTGTCGCGCAGAAGACCAACGTTTTCGCCCCTGCTTCAGGCGCTACCGCAGAGACCCGCGATCTGCCACTGGATGAATTCCTGCAGCGATACGCCAAGGGCACGTTCGGGCTAGAGCAACTCAGTCCTTGCCAGCGCCTGTTGCTCGGCTCGTTGCTGGGTGCGCCGAGCCTGGACAAACACAGCTTTGAAGCGCTTGTCGTGGAACTCGATAACCTCGCCAACGGTGTTTCGGAGCTGGGCATCTCAAATCGTTATGCGGTCATCGAACGTGAGCTGTTCAAGCGTCAGGCACCGGCGTTTCTCGCCGGGCTGAAACGCCCGCCGGCCTCGCCTCCGGCCCACGATGAAACGGCATTGACGTTGAAGAAGTATGCGCTGGAGCAACCACTGACACTGAGTCAGTGGGGGGAACATGTCGCGCGCATCCAGCAGGTGGCGAAGCTCGAGTTTCGCGACCGTATCGTCGAGCGCCTGAGTGATGTGCTCGACAGCTTCCACGGTGCCGACACCAAACTGGTGCCTCAGGATCTGTTGCTGGAAGGAGCGGGCGACACCATCGGTGGCCGCTGCTACCCGCTGGCACTGGTGATGGCGGCTGCCCTGCATCAGGGCGCTGACGCCATGAACACCCTGCGCGAGCGTTTCTACCTGGGCGTGATCGAGCCTTCTGATCGCGACTCGATGGCGTTTTTGCAAGTACTTGAAGAATTGCGCGATGAAAGCCTGGCTGATTCTGGCAGCGCCCTTGAGCGTTCAACGCTGGAGCAGGTGGTGGGCCTGCTGGAGGACGCGGATGCTACTCGCACGATCATGCTCAACTCTGACAATCACGCCATGCTGGTCGCTAAAACGCGGACTGGCGAGGGCAGCGCCTATCACTTTTACGATCCCAACTTTGGCGTCTTCGAATTTGCCCAGGCGCAGCCGTTTCGCGAGGCGCTGGAACGCTTTTTCATTGAGCATGAAATGGCTCTTCACTACGCCACGTTCGGCGAATTGTCCGCACCGACATTTGATCTGATCGAGCTGAATGCTGAACGCGTCGGGGCGCTCGTCGTGCCGTCGGGGTTGCAGGTGAACGAACTGCTGGCGCCGGGAGCACTGCGCGAAAGGCCGCTGTTGCCCGGGCGCCAGCGCCTGACCAGTGCGCGCGGGCAGTCGCTGGTGAACAACATCAATCTGGGCAACAGCCTGCGTGATCTGGACGGTCACTGGTGGGCACAACAGATCGAGCAGGCCACCCGCCGACTGCAAATCGACAACCAACTGACAGCAAGCTTTGCGCCGGTGTTTGATTCGCTGGAAGTGACGCCGACGGGTGACTATCACCTCAGCCTGGTCAACCTCGAGGATCCGCAGCAGTGGGTGAAAGTCACCACCCGCGATCATGGGTTCTTGCGCATCAAACAGTTCTTGAGCGAGCGTTTTGCCAGTCTTGCCCGACAGCCTGTGTCCGCTGGCAGTCCGCCGGATCCGACCGAAGCCGGCAGCGTCCACACCCTCAACGCCGGGTTTACCATTCAGGCACTGATGCATGCACTGCGTTCGCGCGAGGGTGATACGCGGGAGCTGACCATGGCGGTGCGTTTGCACGCCTACATCAACTACGCGCAGTTGCTGCACGGCAACCTGGTGGATATCGCCGGTGTCATCCAATTGGTGCGTCAGGCGCTGGCGCAGGAAAAACTCATCGCCCAGACCAGTACATCGGTGATCGGCGAAGCCCTTGGGCACGTCGCCGGCGAAGGCGTTGGCGCAGTATTGGGGCTGGCCAACGTCGGGTTTGATATCTATCAGTTGAGCGAGGCGGGCAGTGATGCCGAGAAGGCGCGCTTCGGCACCCAACTGGCGTTTGACTCCGCCAGTTTGCTGGTCACCGGTTCCGGACTGATCGCGGCAGCCGCCGGCGCAGGCACGGCGGCGGCGGTGCTCGGCGGCGCCGGGGTGATTCTGGGCGGACTGGCCATCGGTGTCGGCGCATTGGTTGAAGGATTCGCCGGTATTTTTGAACGGGCCAGGCAAGTCGGGTTGTTCTTTTACGAGTTCGATAAAGCCGTTCGGCAGGGCGGTTATCGTCTGGATCCGCAGAGCAAGGCGTGGTCGGCCCACGCCTCGCTGGTGGTCGAGTCCGTTGACCTGCTGACCGGTCAGCTACGTCTGGGCAGCCCTCAACTGTTTCCGCTGCGTGATCATTTCGGGGTTCCGGACTACGAGGTTGATTTCACCCGTAGTGTGGATATTCGCCAAGGCCTGGAGTTGCCGCAGACGTTGGCTTTTTCGCCGCAGGCAGGCGACTTGATCGTCCTGCCCTGTACGCCGAAAACCTGGTATGGCTACGGCTACAAAGCCTTTCCGTTCGCCAATGAATTACACACCGAAGGCTTCGAGCTGGCGCGTCGCCTGGAGAAACCCGGGGCCGATGGCAAGCGCAGGTTTCTGTTTTCGTTCTACTCGTTTCCCAGTGAGTACCTGGTCGCAGACATGGCGCCGGTCTACAAACCCTCATCGATTGAAGTGCGGCTGGACACTGTCGAACGAACGCTGGTGGTGCCGGTGTTGCCGAAAAACTGGCACGGCTTGATCAGTTACGACATTGCCGGTTGCGGAGCGCCGTGCACCTTGCTGCTCAATCCCGGGGTCAGCCTGGAATTCACCGGCACTCATCTGGCCACCACACGCTGGACATTGCTGGCGAGCTGGGCGACGCAAGCTGATCTCAGCTTGTTCGGCGACCGGCTGGATATCGGTGAGATGAGCCTGTGCTTCGACGACGTCAATCTGCATGAGGTCAGCCTCAAACTGGCCGATCAGGTCCTGCGTATCGACTTCACGCAGCAGACGCTGCTGCTGGTTTCAGCAGATCTGCAGCCGGGCATGATGGATCCGCGCACGCTGCATGCGCACTTCAAGAAACTCGCCCATGAGCATCGCCTGGCGTTGCCCTATACGCCGGTGCATAACTATCGGGTGCCCTTCGAAGACCCTGGCCAACCGCGCGACACGACGGCGTTCTACGACGCCCGAGAGGATCGCTTCATCTACATTCGCGATGAAGACCTGCCGTCAGCCGATGAGGCCCAGTTGGGTATGGTCATGGGCCAGGATGCGTTCTTTTATCAACCCGACAGTTTCCTGGTCTGGCAGGTCGATGTCGTCACCGGTCTGATCAGCCATCACTACCGCCTGCTGGCGAGCGTCACGGGCAGCCGCATCACTCGCTGCGAGCCTGTTGCCGGTGGCGCCGTACAGGTGACGCAGGAGATACCTCGCGCCGGTCAGGCTGCAGATGTGCTGAGCTACCTGATCCGCGATGGCGAGGTGTATCTGACTTCATTGGTACGCGGGCCGGACAGTGCATTGCAGGCGCTTTTCAGTGCGACACCGACGTTGTCCGACTGGTCGCTGGTGTTCGGTGAGTTCTACACATTGCGCGAGCGCGAACACACCGCAACCGCTGTCGTCGTCAATTGGCAGCCGGCGCCGATCGTCTCGGTCTGCTGGGCGATCGATTCGACCCAGCGCGATATGGCGTGGGTGCGTCATGAGGATCGTCTGATCATTCGTCCGCCGGCGCGTCGGCACCATGCTCGCGGTTGGGCCGACTCGATCAAGAATATGCAGGACCTGTCGTTGCTGGTGCCGTCAGGCGGGCAGCAGGATTTGTTCGTCGTCTACGACAAACTGCACAAACGCCTGTTGCGCTTGCAGCGCAATCAGAGCGCGCAAGCGGGGGCACACTGGTCGCAGGAAAATATCTGGGTCGACGGATTGCAAAACATTCTGGCCACAGACCACGGTTACGTGGCGCTGAGTGAGAACGGGCTGTGCTTCGACGTGACGAATGATGGTCAGCTGGCGCTCAGTGGCCTGGCCGAATCGTGGTTCAAACAGCGCCCTGAGTGGTGGGCGCACTTGGCAGAGGTCGCGGCGAAACACCCCGTTACCCGTTTTGCGCTGCTGGGATTGAGCAACGCCGCCGGTGATGCAAAGTTGTGTGCCTGGTACGTCGACGATCGTTTGTTGCTCGCCGACCTGGGGCCGGGTGCTCATGTTCGTCTGCTCGGGGTTACGCCGGACCGGCAGGCCGCCTGGTTGTTCGAGGTTGATAGCGGTGTCATCTATCGCCAGGGTTTCATCGCGGCTGATCGACTGTCAGCAGCGTTCGGTAAGGGGACTCGGCTGCTACAGGCTGACAGGCTGCCGGCACCCCAACGGCGGTGGGCGGATTGGCCTTTTGTCGATGTGACGGCCAAGGGTGCAGAGCTGAGAGGCGTTACCGCGCAAGGTCTGATTATGACCTTGCAGCAGGACCAGCCCGCGTTGCTGACCGGCGTCGAAAGCCAATGGGTTTCGACGCATGAAGACAGGTTGCTGGCTGACCTTGCGGCACTGGCGAACTCCCATCGACACGTGGATTTCCTATCCGTCGACACGCCGCAGAAAGTCCAATGGTACGTCGCCGCCAGCGGGCAATTGCTCGGGGTTGATCGTGCGTTGGTGCAGCCTTCCAGTGCTTTGCTTGGGACGCGGCAGCAAGGCCATGCACTGATGCTCCATGACCCGGCGCGGGGTGTGGTTCAAGCCTTTCCGGGCGAAACCCGAATCGGGCCACTGCCTTATGCTCGACGTGACACTGACGTGATGACGCTGGAGGGTGAGCAGTTGATCGGCGATGTTTTGCCTTTGCTTCCCGACGATGTCAAAACCCTGGTATTGCGCCTGGGGCAGGGCGCCGTGACGTATCGACTGTCGCGGGGAGCCTGGCTGAGGCTGGATTCGCTGGTGCTCGATTGCCGACCGGCCTTGGCCGGTAAGCCAGCGATTCCCGGCAAGTTGATCTGGGAGCTGGATGATCCCGGCAAGTTGCTGCTGAGCATCGTTGGCGAACATCTGGTGCTGATCGAACCGGACAGTGGCCACGCGGTGATCATCCGGGAAGCCTGCGCAGCTGATGTCAGCTTGCGTGGCGAGGTTGTCCTGGCGTTTGCCGGCTATCGCTCGCTGCTTGTGTCTGCGCTGGTCGCGGCGATCGCTGATTTGGGGGCCGCCGCAACAGGCGTGTCGCTGGAAGAACTGGTGGGGCGTGCGACCAATTCGGTCGAGGTGGCGCCTGCCGACCTGGATGCCTTGATCGATTGAAAATGACGCCATTGTGCGTGCCCCGGTTTGGCCAGCGCCGCCAAACCGGGTTTTCCTGGCCGGTTTATGAGCGTTTCTTGCGCAAGGCAAAGCGCTGTGCAGTCAGTTTTTTGCGTAAAACTTCAAATAGACGCATTTTTTGTTCATCAAGGATATTTCGATCAAGAACAAAAAAAGCCTTGCGTTGAAGGAGGGTCGTCGAGGTCTCCTCCCACTTCCAGAATAGAAACTTGCTTTGCTTCACTTTGCTGATCAGTTCGAGTTGGAAGACCGCCAGATGAAGATTTCCTTTGGAATCATAATGAGTGGGGGCCACTTGAAAGCGCCGCCCCATGGAACTCTCTTTATCGAATGAAACCAGGGCCGTCTCGTCCGAACTCAATGCGTCCAAGGTATCAATCATCGCGTTTCCCTGAGGGCGGCCATTGAATAATTCAATATTTTGCACCAAATGATCGGCGATGGTCCCGGAGATATTGTGTTTTTGGGTCTCTGTATATCGCCCCCCGTCCAAGGCTTTCCATCCAAAATATTGCAGGTTGGAATAGTACTCTTGAGCCCACTCCAGAGAATCGCCAAAACGACTGGTACTTCTTTCGGAGAGCATTGTTACGATGCGAGTGCAATCCGTCAGATAGTCATAATCTTCTATCGGCAGGCTTCCGATGAGCGAGATCAAGTTGTGGTTTTCGAGGATGCCCGTTGGTGTTTCGTTGTTCATTGTTTTCTCTTAAGGATTAGATTCTGTTCGGTGTGGTGGCTGTTTGTCGTGGTTGATATTGGCAAGTATTACTGGCTCTGGCTTGAAGTTGTTGTGAGAAATTATTTGTTGGTTGTGTTGGCGTTCTAGGGTGGTTAATAACATTGTGAATTAACGTGATGTTGTTGGTTTTTGTTTGATGGGTTAGTTTCGTTTTACGCTGTCACTTCGATGCGTTATTAATCAAAAGGAGTTTGAGTTTTTATGGAATGCAAGATTTCGTGTAAAGAAAGCAACGCACTGGTCAAGGCACGTATTGGCAAACGCCAGTCGCTGTCTGTGGAAGTTTTCCGTAGCGCCCGTGTGCAGGCGTTCGGCGCCGTGGATTCAAACAGCCCGACCAAGGATCTGGACGCTATCGTATTGGCCAATACCCTGGTGGGTTACGGTGACAATATCTCTCTGGAGAACATGGCGATCATCGAAAACATCATCAAGTTCTCCAAGCTTGAAGCCAACTTTGAAGTTCCTGGGAACGAGCCTGAAGCGTGGTACCGCGCCTTTGTACAATGTATGGAAGATGCCGGCTGCTTCGTGGCCGACTCCGGTTATTCGGTATACAAGAAAAGCACCCAGCAACTGACCATGGATAATATTGTGGTTGATATTGTCAAGGCCGGCATCGCGGCAGCCAAAGCGGCCATTCCGGGGGCAACAGTGCTCTCGGCAATTACCGACTCGACCCTGGATGCCTTGAAGAAAGAGCCGGAAGCTATCAATCTGCTGAACCGTGAAGTGACCAAGGATAAAGGTGTTCGGCTTGCGGTAATGCCGTGCGATCAACTAAAGAATGGAATTATCCTGACGTCGCTGTCGTCGATCGACAGTGTGGGCGGCGGGAATGAAACTTCGCCGTTGTTTTTCAACTGGAAAACAACCAATCGCAGCATCTTTCGCGGCAGTGCTTACATCACTTTCAATCCGTTGCGTTATGCAGACTTGAAAGGCGATCTTGAAGAGTACCTGGGCGAGCACTTCAAGGCCGCACTGAGCAAACGCTTCCAGCGCCGTAAAACCAAGTAATCCGTAGAGACAGGCTGCCGGCACTATCGCCGGCAGTTATCGGAGCAAATAGATGAACTACTCGGTTTATGTCAATGCGGGCGTGCTTCTGGTGGTATCCAGCGCCTTGCCGTCGACAATCAAACAGGATGTGCTGGACACGTTGGCATTTGCCCGGCTGGCGGCTGACGAAGATGTGCCGCAGGGCGTGCAGGATTCACGGTGGTTCGACATCTACTCGGGGATCCTGTCGGCCTGTGGCTGGAGTTTTTTCGCCGAGCAGCGGACTGATCTAGCCCTTTTGGGGCCGGAGTCGACTATTTCGGGCCAGGAGGAAATGCTCGAGTTGGCTGAAACCCATTTGCCTTCCGGGCAGGGGCTGTTGATCTCGGCTGCTTTGCGCAGGCTGGCGTCAGCCTCCAGCGATGCGGCGCTGATGCAAAGCCTCAAGCGTCATTGCTTGTCCGCAGAGGCCGGGAGCGTGCGGTTCAGGGCAATGGCCGGGGTGGTCGAGGCGGGTGGTTTTCTCGGCATGGTTTCCGTGTCATTCGACACGCAAAGCAAAATTGACCCGTGTTATTGGGAGAGTGGGGCTGCGCGGCACACGCCCGTCGGCAACGTCATTCGCCGTGGTTATTCGGCCCGTTTCAATCAGGCTTTATACGACGAATTCAGAGCCGACACGCGGGAGTGGCTGGCGGCTGAGTTACATCCACCCTCGATCGAGATCGGCCCGTTGTTCAGCGAAAAGCACTGACCTGTCGCGTGACGACACACCTCGACGTTCGGGGCTTATGGCACCAGGTAGCCTTTGACCCCGGTGAAGATGATTTGCGCGGCCAGCGCACAGACAAACAGGCCCATCAAACGGCTGACGATCTGCAGACCCTGATCGCCGAGAATTCTCTCGATCCGGTTCGACAGGTACAGCACCACGCCGACGGTGAAACTGGCCAGCACAATACTCAGAATTGCTGTGAGCTTGTCGTCCCAGTGCGGCTGGCTCACGCCCATGACCAGCAAGGCACCGATGGTGCCGGGGCCGACGGTGATCGGAATGGTCAGCGGCACGATTGTCACGTCTTGCTGGACATTATCGGCCTGCACCGCCGATTTACCCTGCGCCATGCCCAGTGCCGAGATAAACAGCACGCTGCCGGCGCCGATGCGGAACGCATCCACGGTAATGCCGAAGACATCGAAAATCACTCGCCCGAACAGGTACAGCAAGACGCTGGAAATCAGCGTGGCGGCGGCGACTTTCCAGGCCAGGCGCCGTTGTTCCTTGCGCGAGTAGCCACGGGTCAGGGTAATGAAGCACGACAACACGAAGAACGGGCTGTAAAGCACCAGCATCTTCAGGTAAACGCTGAACAACACGTGGAGCATGGTGCTGGCTCACTGGCGAGGGTAGTCGTGGGGGAGTCTAACAGGCGTTACGACGGTTGGGTTGTCGCGCGATTCTGCTGATCACGCTCAGCTACCCAGTGCTCGATCAACTCGCGCAACTGCGACAATTCCACCGGTTTCGACATGTGCCCGTCCATGCCGGCCTGACGCGCGCGCTCTTTGTGTTCGGCAAGAATGTGCGCGGTCAGCGCGACGATTGGCGTGCGGATGCGCTGATTGCTGACTTCCCAGGCGCGCAATTGTTGCGTCGCCGAGAAGCCATCGAGTATCGGCATTTCGCAGTCCATCAACACCAGATCGTAACGCTGCGCCTTCATCGCTTGCAGGGCTTCTTCGCCGTTGCTGGCAGTGTCCGGTTGCAGGTTGAGTTTGCCGAGCATGCCGCGAATCACTTTGGTCGAAATCGTGTTGTCTTCGGCGACGAGGATGCGGAAATCGCTCGGCACTTTCGCCGCCGTGGCCGCGGTGACCACTTGCGGCTGGAACACCACCTGACCTTTGTTGCGCTGGTTGAGTTCGTCCGCCAGCGTGGTCTTGAGGGTGTAGCCGGCCACCGGTTTGGCCAGAATGCGTTTGATCCCCGAGTTGCGCGCGATGATCTTGCTCGGCGCGTTGCTGATGCCGGTGAGCATGATCAGCAGAATGTCGTGATTGAGGCTCGGGTCTTCCTTGATCTTCGCCGCGAGCTGCATGCCGGTCATGCCGGGCATGTTCTGATCGAGCAACACCACATCGAAATAATCGCGCAGGTGCGCTTTAGTGCGCAGCAGGGCCAGCGCTTCCTTGCCCGACGGCACGGCGCTGACATTCAGGCCCCATGCGCTGCATTGCTGCACCAGCACTTTGCGGCAGGTGTCGTTGTCGTCGACCACCAATACGCGCGCGCCTTGCAGCGGACTGTCGAGATCGGAGGTCGGGTGTTCGAGACGATCCGGATCCAGCGGCAAAGTCAGCCACAACGTGCTGCCCTGCGTGGCGCCGCTCTTGATGCCGAACTCACCCTGCATCAAACGAATCAGTTGCCGCGCGATGACCAGCCCGAGATTGCCGCCCAGACGATTCGCCGAGAGGAAGTGTTTGCTGTGCAGTTCGGCGTGCATCAGCGCATCGCGTTCTTCCTGCTCCATCGGCGCGCCGCTGTCCTGCACGGCGATGCGCAGACGCGGTTTGGAGCTGCGCTCGTCGAGGGCGACGACGATCAGCACTTCGCCTTCTTCGGTTTTCTTCAGGGCGTTTTCCAGCAGGCTGAGCAAGGTCTGGCGCAGGCGGGTCGGATCGCCACTGATGACGCGCGGGACTTGCGGCTGGATGAAACTGATCAGTTCGACGTTCTGCTGTTCGGCTTTTGCGCGGTAGATGCTCAGGCAATCGTCGATCAACGCATTGAGGTCGAACTGCACATCGTCGAGTTCGATCTGTCCGGACTCGAGTTTGGAGATGTCGAGAATCTCGTTGATCAACGTCAGCAGTTCGTTGCCGGCGCTGTGGATGGTCTGCACGTAGTCACGTTGCTTGACCGACAGCGGCGTGCCGAGCAGCAGTTCAGTCATGCCCAGCACACCGTTCATTGGCGTGCGGATTTCGTGGCTGATCTTGGCGAGGAATTCGGCTTTGGCGTTGATCTCGGCGTTGCTCGCGGCGAGGTCGCGGCTGACGCTGAAACGGCTTTCGGTGATGCTGCGCTGACGCTCGCCGAGGGCGATGCTCATCAACAGACCGCTGACGCAGATGAACGCCATCAGCGTCATGATCAAGCCTTGCGGCGACACCAGTGTCAGCCCCAGCAGCGCCGGCAAAATAATCAGCGTGCCGATGTTGAACACCACCATGGCCGCCACGAACAGGCGCGCCGGGCGATAACCTTTTTGCCAGTGATAAACGCCGACGAACAACATGCTCAGACCGGCGAGTGCCACCAATGCGTAGGTGATGATGTTCAGCGGCAGTGTATTGACGAACAACAGCAGCAGGCTGCAGATGACAATGAACAGGATGTCGGCCATCAACAGCTTGTTCAGCGGGTGCGGGCCGAGGGGGCCGAAGAAGCGATAAGCAAACATCAAACCGGCGGGTGCGGTCAGCAGCAGCGCCAGATAAGCGCCCGGTGTCTGGATCGCGTGCCAGTTCGGCAGCCAGGGCCCGAGCAGATTGAGCAGCAGCAACAGGCTCAGGCCCAGCAGACCTTCGCAAACCGCCAGCCACAAGCTGCTGCGTGAACGCGAATAGCTGTAACGCACCACGTTATGCAGCAGGAGCATGGCGAGGCAGCCGAACAGCAAACCGAAAATCAGCGAATGGTTTTGATTGGCCGCGCTCATCACGGCCGATTGCAGGGTGATGTGCGGACGCAATTGATGGTCGGAGACCATCCGCAAATAAACGTCGAGTGGTTTGTCGCTTTGCGGCAGGGCGAGCATGAAGTCGCTGCTGGGCAAAGGTCGCTCGGCCTGCGGTTGCTCGGTGCCGGTGTTGCGTTGCTCGATCAACTGGTCGCCGTCGAGCACGTACAGATTGAGCTGCGAGAGGTCGGGGGCAAAGATGCGCAGCACTTGTTCGTGTTTGCCCGGCGCCAGTCTGAAGCGCAGCCACAGTGCACCATCGGGCTCGGACGCGGTGAGGCGATCAAGGTCGATGGGGCTGAATTGATTGGTGTAGCGAGCGGAGCGGATGTCGCTCAGTTGCAGATTGCCCTGATCGTCGAGCAATACCGACCAGCCACTGCCTTGTGCGGCCTGGGCCGGAAGCATGCAGAGCAAGGTCAGCATCGTGACGGTGAAGCTTATGGCAATCCTGAGCCAGCGCACGGCGAAATCCCTTCGTAGGTTGATGCCAGAATATAACGATGCGCCGCGGCGGAACAGCCCGGCGAGGAACGGTATCCCTCGCCGGACTTGATGAACAGCTTATTCCTGGGTTTCGCCACGTTCACGGGCAATGGCGCGGTAGCCAATGTCCTTGCGGTAGAAGCTGCCTTCCCAGTCGATGGCTGCTGCCAGCTTGTACGCTTGCTGCTGCGCTTCACCGACGCTTGCGCCCATTGCGGTGGCGCAGAGTACGCGACCACCGGCGGTGACAACCTGGCCATCCTTCAGCGCAGTACCGGCGTGGAAGACTTTGCCTTCCAGCTTCGCCGCTGCGTCGAGACCGTTGATCGCCGCGCCCTTGGCGTAGTCGCCCGGGTAACCGCCAGCGGCCAGCACGATGCCGACGCTCGGGCGTGGATCCCACTGTGCTTCAACCTTGTCCAGCGCTTGCGCCAGAGCGGCTTCGACCAACAGCACCAGGCTCGATTGCAGACGCAGCATCACCGGTTGGGTTTCCGGGTCGCCGAAGCGGCAGTTGAACTCGATGACTTTCGGGTTACCGGCCTTGTCGATCATCAGACCGGCATAGAGGAAACCGGTGTAGACGTTGCCTTCCTCAGCCATGCCGCGCACGGTCGGCCAGATCACCAGATCCATCACGCGCTTGTGCACGTCGGCAGTGACCACCGGGGCAGGGGAGTAAGCACCCATGCCGCCCGTGTTCGGGCCGCTGTCGCCGTCGCCCACACGTTTGTGATCCTGGCTGGTGGCCATCGGCAGCACGTTTTTGCCGTCGACCATGACGATGAACGACGCTTCTTCGCCGTCGAGGAACTCTTCGATCACCACGCGCGAACCGGCGTCACCGAAAGCGTTGCCAGCGAGCATGTCGCGCACGGCGTCTTCGGCTTCGGCCAGGGTCATCGCGACGATCACGCCTTTACCGGCGGCCAGGCCATCGGCCTTGATCACGATCGGTGCGCCTTTTTCACGCAGATAAGCCAGGGCCGGCTCGATCTCGGTGAAGTTCTGGTAATCGGCGGTCGGGATCTTGTGACGGGCGAGGAAATCCTTGGTGAAGGCTTTCGAGCCTTCCAGCTGTGCAGCGCCGGCAGTCGGGCCGAAGCAATCCAGACCACGGGCGCGGAACAGGTCAACGACGCCAGCCACCAGCGGCACTTCCGGGCCGACGATAGTCAGCGAAACGTTTTTCTCGGCGAAGTCGGCCAGTTGCTCAAGGGCCAGCACGTCGATGGCGACGTTTTCGCACTTGGCTTCAATGGCGGTGCCAGCGTTGCCCGGTGCAACAAAAACCTTCTGCACGCGCGGATCCTGAGCCACTTTCCAGGCCAGAGCGTGTTCACGGCCACCGCTGCCAATGATCAAAACATTCATTTCAAAAACCTCAGAATTCTGTCAGTCGCTGCTGGAGCGCTTTATGTGGGAGCGGGCTTGCTCGCGAAAGCGGTGTGTCAGGCAAAACAGCTGTGACTGACAGATTGCATTCGCGAGCAAGCCCGCTCCCACATTTGGATCGAGTTGAATCAGTGACGGAAGTGGCGCATGCCGGTGAACACCATGGCGATGCCGGCTTCGTCAGCGGCGGCAATCACTTCAGCATCACGCATCGAACCACCCGGCTGGATCACCGCAGTGATACCGACCTTGGCCGCGTTATCCAGACCGTCGCGGAACGGGAAGAACGCGTCCGAGGCCATCACCGAACCGGCGACTTGCAGGCCGGCGTGCTCAGCCTTGATCGCAGCGATACGCGCCGAGTTTACGCGGCTCATCTGGCCAGCGCCGACACCGATGGTCTGACGGTTCTTGGCATAGACGATGGCGTTGGACTTAACGTACTTGGCAACTTTCCAGGCGAAGATCAGGTCGTGGATTTCCTGCTCGGTCGGCGCACGTTTGGTCACGACTTTCAGGTCATCGGCGCTGATCATGCCGATGTCACGGCTCTGTACCAGCAGGCCGCCGTTGACGCGCTTGTAGTCCCACGCTGCAGCGCGGTCAGTCGACCACTCGCCGCAGGCCAGCAGGCGCACGTTGGCTTTCGCCGCAACAATGGCGCGGGCTTCTTCGCTGACGCTTGGGGCGATGATCACTTCAACGAACTGACGCTCGACGATCGCCTTGGCGGTCTCGGCATCCAGTTCACGGTTGAAAGCGATGATGCCGCCGAACGCCGACTCGGTGTCGGTGGCGTAAGCCAGTTCGTAGGCCTGACGGATGCCGCCTTCAGCGTCCGGGCTGACGGCCACGCCGCACGGGTTGGCGTGTTTGACGATGACGCAGGCTGGCTTGACGAAGCTCTTCACGCATTCCAGCGCGGCGTCGGTGTCGGCCACGTTGTTGTACGAGAGTTCTTTGCCTTGCAGTTGGGTCGCGGTGGCGATGCCGACTTCAGCCGGTTTGGCTTCAACGTAGAACGCCGCGCTCTGGTGCGGGTTCTCGCCGTAGCGCATTTCCTGGGCCTTGATGAACTGGCTGTTGAAGGTGCGCGGGAATTCGCTGCGACCTTCAGTGCTCAGGGTTTCAGCGGCCTGATTCACGGTGCCCATGTAGTTGGCGATCATGCCGTCGTAGGCAGCGGTGTGTTCGAAGGCTTTGAGCATCAGATCGAAGCGCTGAGCGTAGGTCAGGCCGCCGGCTTTCAGACCTTCCAGCACGCTGGCGTAATCGCTGGCATTCACCACGATCGCGACGTCTTTGTGGTTTTTCGCTGCCGAACGCACCATGGTCGGGCCGCCAATATCGATGTTTTCGATCGCGGTCGGCAGGTCGCAGCCTGGCTTGTTGATGGTGGCTTCGAACGGGTAGAGGTTAACGGCAACCAGATCGATCGGCTTGATGCCGTGCTCGTTCATGATCGCGTCATCGATACCGCGACGACCGAGGATGCCACCGTGGATTTTCGGGTGCAGGGTTTTCACCCGACCGTCCATCATCTCGGCGAAACCGGTGTAATCCGCGACTTCCACTGCGGCAACACCGTTGTCGCGCAGCAGCTTGAACGTTCCGCCGGTCGAGAGGATCTCGACGCCCAGAGCTTCAAGCTCCTTGGCGAATTCGAGGATCCCGGTCTTGTCGGAAACGCTGATCAAGGCGCGGCGGATCGGCAGGCGGGTAGTCTGGTCGGTCATCTCAATTTCCATCAAAAGCAAAGGAAGTCAGCAAAAAAGGCGACCGTTTTTTACGCGGGCGCCTTTCTGGTTTGATTGAATGCTTACAGCAGATCGTACTGCTTGAGTTTCTTGCGCAGCGTGCCTCGGTTGAGACCGAGCAGCTCGCTGGCCTTGGTCTGGTTGCCCTTGACGTAGTTCATCACGCTTTCGAGCAGGGGCGCCTCGACTTCGGAGAGCACCAGGTTGTACACATCCGTGACGGACGCGCCCTCAAGGTGGGCGAAATAATTGTGCAGCGCCTTCTCGACACTCCCGCGAAGGGTCTGACCTTCTTCGCTCGGGGTATTGAGGTGCTGTTTCAAATTCACGTTGTCGCTCACGGGTGCTGTTCCACTCACTAAAGTCTCGGTCATCATCGTCATGCGGCCACCCCTTCTTCGTCCCCTGTCAGGCTCTTGTAATGCTCGGCGAAGAACTCCCGAACATTGGCGCATTGTGTTTCCGTACCATCCAAACGATTGAAGTGGGCGCGAAACTCCTTGGCGCCCGGCAAGGTTGCGAGATACCAGCCCACATGCTTGCGCGCAATGCGCACGCCCATCACATCCCCATAGAAAGCGTGAAGTGCGGCCAGATGCTCTAGCAGTATGTGTTCCACTTCGATCAACTGCGGCGCCGGCAATTTCTCGCCCGTGCGCAGGTAATGATCGATCTCGCGAAAAATCCATGGCCGCCCTTGGGCGGCGCGGCCTACCAACAGGCCATCGGCTCCGGTCGCGTCGAGCACGAAACGGGCCTTCTCCGGCGAATCGATGTCGCCATTGGCAAACACCGGAATCGACACGGCCTGCTTGATCGCGGCAATCGTGTCGTATTCGGCTTCACCTTTGTACAGATCGGCGCGAGTGCGGCCATGCACTGCCAGCGCGGTGATCCCGGCCTGCTCGGCGATCTTCGCCACGGTCAGGCCGTTCTTGTTGTCGCGATCCCAACCGGTGCGGATCTTCAGGGTGACCGGCACATCAACCGCAGCCACAACGGCCTGCAGGATCTCGGTCACCAGTGCTTCATCTTTCAACAGCGCGGAACCGGCGGCCTTGTTGCAGACCTTCTTTGCCGGGCAACCCATGTTGATATCAATAATCTGTGCGCCCAGCTCAACGTTGGCCCGGGCTGCATCCGCCAGCATCTGCGCGTCGCCACCGGCAATCTGTACCGAGCGTGGCTCGGGATCGCCTTCGTGGATCATGCGCATGCGCGACTTGCGGGTGTTCCACAAGCTCATGTCGCTGGTGACCATTTCCGAGACTACAAGCCCTGCGCCCAAACGCTTGCACAGCTGACGAAAGGGCTGATCGGTGACGCCCGCCATCGGGGCGAGAATCAAGCCGTTCTGCAATATGTATGGGCCGATGCGTACCGCCGACATAGGACTTCCCTGAAGTGGGGCCGGATCATGAGAGTTCGAAAAAGGGTTGGCATGATACCCGCTCTCGATGACTGGATAAAGGCTGAATTGAACAAAATCTGAACAGTTATTCTGTTATTGCCAGCGGTTTGGTTGCCCGCCGCTCAGTCAGAAAACTGCCGTCAATCGAGAAACGGTGAAGCGATTCACTCGGGCGAGTGAAAACTCAGGCTGTAATTCACCGCTTTCGGGCCTGGATCGAGAATATCCAGCGCAATGTGGATCGGCGTCTGTGGTGGCATTTCCGCCAATCCTTCGAGATCGCCGCTCAGGTATTCGCCGGGCTTGAACCGACGACTGGCAATCAAGTGACCGTTGAGGTCGGCGAAACGCAGTTCCAGCAGCGGAAACGGCTGCGAGAACGTCGCGCGGTTATAGATGATCGCGTCGACCACCAAGGCACCGCTGAACTCCGGATGGCTGCGCACCACCAGATTGCTGCTTTTAATGCGGGCAATGTCGACTTTCGACGGCACGGTGCAGCCGATCTGCGGGCAGATTTCCTGGAACCACGGACGGTATTGATCCTGCCGCGCCAGTTCGTCGAAATGGTAAGCAACGTACTGCGCGCCGAGACCGCCCGCCGCCAGCAGCACCAACAACAGCCAAAGCATGCGCCGGCCCCACGGCGAGCGGCGTTTCTGCCAGTCGAGTTGCAGTGGGTCGTCGGTCAGATCCTGCAGGACTTCGGCGCGCACGCCGGGGTCTGCGCGGTCACGCTTTTTGCGCAATGGGGTGATCGTTGGCAGGTCGTCGTCTTCGCTGTCGTCGCTAGCGGAAAAACGTTCGCGACGGGCGTTCGGATCGATCGGGTCGTGCAGGCGCAATTGCGGGATGGCCGGCTCGTCGTCGAGATCCACCGGTTCCAGCGACAACGAAGGCTCGGTGCGCGCGGATTTCACCGGCTCGATGTCGACAACTTCTGGCTCGTGTTCTTCGTGCTCTTCGTGTTCGGCGGCGTGCTCATCGGCGCGTTCGCTGAAAAGAGTATCGCGCCAGACCGTTTCATCCGGCTCAGCGCTGTCGCGGCGAGCACTCAGGGAATCTTCGCGTTGACGACCGAATTCGGTGGTCGGCTGGATTTCCCGTTGTTCGAGGCGGGCAAGTTCTTCGTCCAGATCGAGGCTGTCGAGATCAAGCTCGGACGCGCTCCACTGTTTTTGGCTGATGGCGCGCGGTGCGGGCGGCTCGATGATGGGCGGCGGCTCGATAACGGGCGCGGCCTCGACAATCGGCGCAGGCTCGACAATCGATGGCGCGACCGGTGTCACCGCGTCCTTGCCGGCGTGTTGTTCCAGCAGCTGTTTGGCTGCGTTGAACACTTGCAGACAAGAGCCGCAGCGAACCACCCCGCGGGCCACGCTCAATTGAGCATGGCTGACACGGAAACTGGTTTGGCAATGCGGGCACTGGGTGACGAAGCTGTCGGTCATGCGGCGATCCGGATTGTGCAGGCGGTCATATTAGCGCCGACGGCCGGTGATGCGCACCCAGCCATCGCGATTGGCGATCGGGTCGAGGTCGAAATCCTGCGCGTAAGCGGCGGCGACTTCATCACCTTGCTCGGCAAGAATGCCCGACAACGCCAGACGGCCACCGGATTTCACCAGGCTGGACAGTTGCGGCGCCAGCGAAACCAGCGGGCCGGCGAGAATATTGGCGACCAGCACATCGGCTTGCACCTGCGGCAGATCTTCCGGCAGGTACAGCGGGAACAGTTCATCAGCGATGTTGTTGCGCCCGGCGTTGTCGCGCGATGCTTCCAGCGCCTGCACATCAATGTCGGTGCCGACCGCTTCTTTCGCGCCGAGCAACAGGGCGGCAATGGCCAGAATCCCCGAACCGCAACCGAAATCGAGCACGTTGCAGTCTTTCAGATCCTGACCGTCGAGCCATTCCAGGCACAGCGCGGTGGTCGGGTGGGTGCCGGTGCCGAAAGCCAGGCCCGGATCGAGCAGCAGGTTGACCGCGTCAGGCTCCGGCGCGGCGTGCCAGCTCGGCACAATCCACAGACGCTGACCGAAACGCATCGGCTCAAAACCGTCCATCCAGCTGCGTTCCCAATCCTGATCTTCGATGACTTCGCTGTGATGCTCGGGCAGCGGGCTGCCGGTCAGCAGTTCGAGATGGGCCAGAACCGGTGCCGGTTCGGTGCCGCCCTCGAACAGGGCCAGCAGGTGCGTGTGAGCCCACAGCGGGGTGGTATTGAGTTCCGGTTCGAAGATCGGCTGATCTTCGGCGTCCATGAAGGTCACCGACACGGCGCCCACTTCAAGGAAAGCGTCTTCGTAGGTTTCGGCTTGTTCCGGGCTGATGGCGAGACGTACTTGCAGCCAAGGCATGGCGGGCACCTTTGAAAAATATTGATTGCAGCCTAGCGGCCGGCGAGAAGCGCGCAAGTTTACGCGAGCGCGCGGCAGAACACGAACATGGTTGAAGATCAAAAGATCGCAGCCTTCGGCAGCTCCTACAGGGGGAGTGCAGCGACTTCCATGGTGACTTGCACGGTGACTTCCATAGCGGGCTTTTGAAACCTGCAGAAACAACAAAGCCGCCCGAAGGCGGCTTTGTCTGGTGCGGGCTGAAGCTTAGTGCTTCTCGCCAGCCAGCTTGTGCTCGAGGTAGTGAATGTTCACACCACCCTTGCAGAAGCCTTCGTCACGAACCAGATCACGGTGCAGCGGGATGTTGGTCTTGATCCCGTCAACCACGATTTCGTCCAGGGCATTGCGCATGCGGGCCATGGCTTCGTCGCGGGTTGCGCCGTAAGTGATCAGCTTGCCGATCAGCGAGTCGTAGTTCGGTGGAACGGCATAGCCACTGTACAGGTGCGAATCGACGCGAACGCCGTTGCCGCCTGGAGCGTGGAAATGCTTGACCGTACCCGGGCTCGGCATGAAGGTTTTCGGGTCTTCAGCGTTGATCCGGCATTCCAGCGAGTGACCGCGGATTACCACATCATCCTGAGTGAACGACAGCTTGTTGCCAGCGGCGATGCTGAGCATCTCCTTGACGATGTCGATGCCGGTGACCATTTCCGAAACCGGGTGCTCCACCTGAACACGGGTGTTCATTTCGATGAAGTAGAAACGACCGTTCTCGTACAGGAACTCGAAAGTACCCGCGCCGCGGTAACCGATGTCGATGCACGCTTTGACGCAGCGAGCCAGTACTTCCTGACGCGCCTGCTCGTCGATGCCCGGTGCCGGCGCTTCTTCGAGAACCTTCTGGTGACGACGTTGCAGCGAGCAATCGCGGTCGCCCAGATGGATGGCGTGGCCCTGGCCATCGGAAAGAACCTGGACTTCCACGTGACGTGGGTTGGTCAGGAATTTTTCCAGATAGACCATCGGGTTGCCGAACGCCGCGCCAGCTTCGGTGCGGGTCAGCTTGGCGAAGGAGATCAGGTCTTCTTCTTTATGCACCACGCGCATGCCGCGACCACCACCGCCGCCAGCGGCTTTGATGATCACCGGGTAGCCGACTTCACGACCAATGCGCAGCGCCGTTTCTTCGTCTTCCGGCAGAGGGCCGTCGGAACCTGGAACGGTAGGAACGCCCGCTTCGATCATCGCGTGCTTGGCCGATACCTTGTCGCCCATCAGGCGAATGGTGTCGGCTTTCGGGCCAATGAAAGCGAAGCCGGAGTTCTCGACTTGCTCGGCAAAATCGGCGTTTTCCGCGAGGAAACCGTAGCCTGGGTGAATGGCGGTAGCGCCAGTCACTTCAGCGGCAGCGATGATGGCCGGGATGTGCAGGTAGGACTGAGCGGCAGACGCCGGGCCGATGCAGACGGATTCGTCTGCCAGACCCAGGTGCATCAGCTCTTTGTCGGCCTTGGAGTAAACGGCGACGGTCTTGATGCCCATCTCTTTGCAGGCACGCAGAATCCGCAGGGCGATCTCACCGCGGTTCGCGATCAGAACTTTTTCCAACTTCGCAGTCATCAAAGGCTCTCCGCAGTTCAAACGATGGTGAACAGCGGTTGGTCGTACTCAACCGGCTGGCCGTCTTCGACGAGGATGGACTCGATCACACCGCTGGTTTCAGCTTCGATGTGGTTCATCATCTTCATGGCTTCGACGATGCACAGAGTGTCGCCTTTCTTCACGGTCTGGCCGACTTCAACGAAGGCTGGCGAGGCTGGCGAAGATTTACGGTAGAACGTGCCGACCATCGGCGAACGGGCAACAGTGCCGTTCAGCGCTGGCGCAGCAGCGGCAACCGGTGCTGCAGCCGCTACCGGAGCAGCAACAGGTGCGGCAGCCGGTGCTTGCATCGGAGCCGGCGCGTAATACTGCTGAGCCGGGGTTTTGCTGTGACGGCTGATGCGTACGGACTCTTCGCCTTCCTTGATCTCGAGCTCGTCGATGCCGGACTCTTCCAGCAATTCGATCAATTTCTTAACTTTACGGATATCCATGAATCATCAACTCCCAAGGGTCGGTCAGGGGCGCTTAACGCTTGTATTTCAAGTCGTTGCCGGTGTTTCAAGCTGTTCTAGTGCAGCCTCCAGGGCCAGTCGGTAACCGCTGGCGCCAAGGCCGCAGATCACTCCCACCGCTACGTCGGAGAAGTAAGAGTGATGGCGGAAAGGTTCGCGTTTGTGCACGTTGGACAAATGCACTTCGATGAATGGGATGCTCACTCCCAGCAACGCGTCACGTAATGCGACACTTGTGTGTGTAAAAGCTGCTGGATTGATCAGGATGAAATCCACACCTTCGCCGCGCGCGGCGTGGATCCGGTCGATCAATTCGTACTCGGCATTGCTTTGCAGATACAGCAGATGGTGGCCGGCTTCACGGGCGCGGCGCTCCAGATCCTGATTGATCTGCGCCAGGGTCGTTGAACCGTAAGTACCGGGTTCGCGGGTGCCGAGCAGGTTCAGGTTGGGGCCGTGCAGCACCAGTAGCGTTGCCATCTGCGTGTCCTTGTTATGGGTGAGCAATGTTCAGAACCCGGCGACTATGCCGCAAAGACTTTGTGACTGTCCAGTTCTATGCAATAGCCAGCACGATGGGCGATGTTTGCGCAAAATATGTGACCGGGGGTCTGGATCCGGTCATTTGTGGCAATCCTTGTAGGAGCTGCCGAAGGCTGCGATCTTTTGATTTTTAGGTGGAAGATCAAAAGATCGCAGCCTTCGGCAGCTCCTACAGGGATTTTTGTCAGACGCGGAAGGCCTGAACGGCGGTATGCAGCTGGCCGCCGAGAACCAGCAGATTTTCGCCCTGTTCGCGACCTCGGCCGATCCGCAGCAAGTTATCCCCACCCAACTGATGAATCCGCTCACTGTGATCGCGAATCTCACTGACCGCGCCACTCTGCTGCGCCGTAACCTCAGCAATGCGCACCGCCGTGTCGGAGATGGTCTGGATCGCGCCAACAATTTTATCCAGCGCCCCGTCCGCTGCTTGTGCCTGACTGGCCGTGGCTTCGGCGTGTTCGACCTGCGCGCGCATGCCTTCGACCGATTGCCGTGCCGCCGTTTGCAGGCCGGCAATCAACGTCTGAATCTCCGCCGTGGCCCCGGCTGTCCGCTGCGCCAGCGAACGCACTTCCTCGGCGACCACGGCAAAACCACGACCCATCTCCCCGGCCCGCGCCGCTTCAATCGCCGCGTTCAGCGCGAGCAAATTGGTCTGATCGGCAATCGAGCGAATCACCGTCAGCACGCCACCGATGGTCGCTGACTCCTCCGCCAGATGCTCGATCATCTGCGCGTTGCCTTGCACTTCACCGACCAAGGCGTGCAGCCCGGTCAGGCTCTGGCCAATCACGGTTTGGCCATGCTCGACGGCCAGTCCGGCATGACGGCTGGCATCGGCTGCCTGCCGCGCGTCACCGGCCACTTGTTGAATGGTCGCCTCCAGTTCGCCGAGGGAATCGCGGATCAATGCGGTGTCGCCGGCCTGATGCTCGGCGCCGCTGTGCAAATCGTTGCTCAGCTCGGCGAGGGTGCGGCTGCTGCCCGCGACCTGCTCGGCGTTGCCGCGAATCGTCCCGACCAGATCCACCAGATAGGCGCGCAAGCGATTGAGCGAAGCCTCGATGTCGTGCAGTTCGCGGTTGGTTTTGCCCAGATGAATGTCGCGGCTGAAATCGCCTTCAGCCCAGGTCGACAGCGCTGGAGCTAGGTTGGTCAGGGTGCGCGAGAGTCGGCGCTGCAAGGTGTCGATCAGCAGCGCGATCAACAGAATCAGGCCGATCATCACGCCCTGCATCAGGCGCACTTCACCCTGAATCTGCCCGTGTTGCGCACGCACCACCGGCTCGAGTCCGGCGATGGCCTGCTGCACGGCGGCGATTTTCTGGTGGGTGGCGGCGCTGAGATCGCTGCGCTTCTGGATCTGCTCGCGAGTGCGCGCCAGCTCTGCCGGATAACGACCGAGCAAGCTGTTGAGTTCGCGTTTGAGGCCGACGCCAGCATCTTCGGCGACGGCTTTTTCAGTGTTCTCGATGCCCATCAGCGCGGCGAAATCGTCGCTGCCGGATTCACTTTTCGCAACCACGCCGAGCAAGGGCAGGGCATCGATTGCTTGAGCCTGCGTGCTGATATTGCTGACTTCACGCTCAACGTCCGCCGCCAGTTCACTGCGACCGCTGCTGACCAGTTTGTCCCGCGCCAGCGACAATTTGCCGAGATGTTGCGAGGCGGCAAGCAGCGGCGTCAGGTAACCCGAGTTGCCGTTGGCGTAGGTGCTGAGTTGCTCAAGGCTGGCGCTCAGTTCGCGTTCGGCCTGCAACAGCAGCGCCTGCGGATCACCGGCCAGTTTGCCGGCGGCGAGCAAGTCGGTTTTGCTGAATTCATCCAGCTCCGCCAGGCTCGGGCGCAGCGTATCGGCCAGCGCCGGCGGCAGTTCGCCGAGTTCTTTGTGCAAGCCATCGATGGCCTGACTGGCGGCGCTCAGGCGCAAGGCGTCGCCGCTGGCGAGGTAGTCCTCGACGTTACGAGCGACCTCGTTCTGAAATTGCTGTGACAACCCCAGATACCGCTCCATCAATAGATACGGGCGTTCGAGGGCTTTTTGCGACCACCACAGCGTGGCGCCGAGTGCGACACACACGGCGACCAGCAGCAGGGTATTGAGATTGGTGAGCAACTTCAGGCGCATGACGGCTACCAACGGCAGAAATGGTAAGCGCCTGAATTTATTGCGGTTCTGTTACAGGGTTATGACCGAATCAGTGGAATCTGATGAAAAGGTGGCACTTTGCTTTGATTCCCGCGCCGACTGCACGCGATTGCGCCCGGCACCCTTGGCGCGGTACAGCGCCTCGTCGGCCTGGCTGGCCATCATCAGGCTGTCGCAGTCGTCGTGCATTTCCACCACGCCGGCGCTGAAGGTGCACCACAAATCCTGCGGTTGTGCCGGGTAATGAATCTCGGCGAAGCGCTGACGAATTTCGTCGAGCACTTTGTGCGCAGCCTCTATATCCGTGTCGGGCATGACGATGGCGAATTCTTCGCCGCCGTAACGGCCGATGAAATCGGTCTTGCGCAAACGCTGCTTGAGGAACAGCGCCAGGCTCTTGATCACGCGGTCGCCCATTGGGTGGCCGTGGCTGTCGTTGACCCGTTTGAAGTGGTCGATGTCGAGCATCGCAAAGCTCAGCGGCTTGTTCTCGCGGCGAGCGCGGAACGAGCAGTCCTCAAGCAATTGCAGAATGTGCGTGTGGTTGTACAGACCGGTGAGGCTGTCGCGCACCATCCGTGCTTTCAGATTGCGCGCGCGGGCCGCGCGGTTGCGCACGGTGGTGATCAGGTGGCGCGGCTTGATCGGTTTGGTCAGGAAGTCATCGCCGCCCTCGCTCATCGCGTCGAGCTGTTTGTCCAGATCGTCCTCGGCCGACAGATAGATGATCGGCACGCTGACATAACGGTCGTTGTGGCGAATCACTTTGGCCAGCTCGGTGCCGGTGCAGGCCGGCATGTACATGTCGAGGATGATCAGATCCGGCTGGAAATCGGCCAGTTCGGCCATCGCCTGAATCGGTTCGATCAGCGTGCGCGTGACGATCCCGGCGCTGTTGAGCAGACGCTCGGTGTGCAGGGCCTGCGCACGCGAGTCGTCGATGATCAGCACTTTATAAGGTTCGTACTGGGCGACGCAGGTGAGGACCTCGATTTTCTCCAGCAGGCTCGACGCTTCGAGGGTGCCGGTGAGGAATTCCTGGCCGCCGGCGCGCACGGCGGCAAGACGGGTCGGGGTGTCGGTTTCGTGCAGGCTGAAGAACAGCAGCGGCAGCGGTTCATCCAGACCGACCTGCGCTTCGGCGGCGAGTTTCAGGCCGATGCCGGCACCGCTGAAGTCCACGTCCATGACGATGGCGGCGGGCAAGCGCTCGACCATCGACGAACGAAAGGCTGCCACGCTGTCCAGCGCCTGTGCGCTGAGACCGAAAAATTCCAGTTGTTTGGCCAGTCGCTCGGCGCGGTCGTGATCCTGCAGCATCACGTAGATCGGCTTGCGCAGCGGCGGCAGGAAGGTCTGGTCGAGTTGATCGCCGTGACGCAGGCCGGTGCGCGACAAACGCTGCATCAAACGATTGAGGTCGGTGATCAGACCGCTGCTGAGACGGCCGCGATTGGCATCCACTGCTTGCAGCGATTGACTGATGTGGTGCGCCAGTTGCGTGTGTTCGGGCTGTTCGAAGCGCTCGGCAAAACGCAGCAGGCGCAAGTTCGCCTCGCTCAGTTCGGCGAGGTCGACGGTGGACCACTCACTGCGTTGCAGGCGCTGCCATATCTCAAGAATCTGACGTGCCTGATGAATTACCCGCTGGGCAAAGTGGTGCTTGAGACGCTCACGGCTGGGGTCTTCTGGCTCGGTCATATCCTGACTACTAGTTAGGCTGCATGCTGAGGGCGACTGGTGGCTCTATGCTAGCACCTCTTTTCCCTTACACGAGCGTCGTACTGCAATAATCTGCAATGCGTCATCATTCAGTTTCTGACCGATCGGTTTTGTTTTCGACCTGCTCGTCGGTGAAGTCCCCGTGATCTGGGGGCGTTATAGAGGCAGGATGATTTTCGGATGAGTTTTTTGCCCACGCTTTTATCATCGCGGTGAATGCGCTTTTCGATTGTTTTCAAGCGCCTGCATGCGGGTGATCGGCCCTCGGCTATCAGGGAATCCCTTAGTTCGGCGCGAAGCGTCATTCGCCCACATGATTTGCGGCTTATCTTTACGCGCGGGTGCCCGGCTCTGGCACGTTGTTGTATGGTTGTGGTCGAACCGTTGAACCCAAGTGATTGAAAGGATATCGCCATGCTGGACTGGAAAAACCGCGCGGGCAGCGCGCCTGAACGTGCCGCCGAGCCCAAGTCGGCCACCCGCAGCTATGTTGGCGGGCTGCTGTTCAGCCGCGCATTGGCCACACTGATCGGCATTTATCTGCTGGTGACCATCGGCCTCGGCTGGTACTGGAGCCAGGAGCCGGCGCTGTTTCCGGTCGCACAAAACGCGCAAGTGGCTGCCGAGAAAGAAGGCAAGCAAATGGTCATCGGCTACACCACGGTCGAAACCCTGAAGACCGTCGCGGGCACCTTGCTCAACAAACCGGGCGGTTACATTTCCAACGACCGCTTCCCGCCAGGCCTGTGGATGGACAACACGCCAAGCTGGGAATACGGCGTGCTGGTTCAGGTGCGCGACCTGACCCGTGCCCTGCGCAAAGACTTCGCCCGCTCGCAATCGCAGTCGGCGGAAGACGCCGATCTGGCCAAGGCCGAGCCGCGTTTCAACTTCGACAACAAGAGCTGGGTTCTGCCTTCCAGCGAGTCCGAGTATCAGGAAGGCATCAACTCGCTGAGCCGTTATCAGGCGCGCCTGTCGGATCCGAGCCAGAAAAACGCACTGTTCTACGCACGTGCTGACAACCTGAACAACTGGCTGGGCGATGTCGGCACCCGTCTGGGCTCGCTGTCGCAACGACTGTCGGCCAGTGTCGGTCGGGTCAAGCTGAACACCGCGCTGAAAACCGAAACCCCGGCGGTGGGTGAAGTGCCGCAGGTCGATGAGGAAATCGTCGAGACGCCGTGGATGCAGATCGACAACGTCTTCTACGAAGCACGCGGTCAGGCGTGGGCGCTGTCGCATTTGCTGCGCGCTATCGAAGTCGACTTCGCCGATGTACTGGCGAAGAAGAACGCCACCGTCAGCGTGCGTCAGATCATTCGTGAACTGGAAGCCTCGCAGGAACCGGTGTGGAGTCCTATGATTCTTAACGGTAGCGGCTTCGGCGTTTTGGCCAACCACTCGCTGGTCATGGCCAACTATATTTCCCGTGCGAACGCTGCTGTGATCGATCTGCGTCAACTGCTTAATCAGGGATGAGTCATGTCCGATAGCGCGAAAGAGGCGGCGCACCGTGCCGCCTCCGATGCCGAACAGATTGCCTGGGTCGACGAGCAGGACAACCTGCTCGGCGCTCTGGTGCGCGCCGATCTGCGCGAACGCGGGCTGATCGGTCGCGGCACTTACATCATGCTGTTCAATTCCGCCGGTGAGCTTTGCGTGCACCGGCGCACGCTGAGCAAGGCGATTTATCCCGGTTATTGGGATGTCGCGGCGGGTGGCATGGTGCAGGCTGACGAGACTTACGCCGAGTCGGCCGCCCGTGAGCTTGAAGAAGAGCTGGGCGTCAGCGGGGTGGAGTTGACCGCTCACGACCATTTCTACTTCGAAGACACCGGCAACCGTCTCTGGTGTTCGGCGTTTTCTGCAGTCTGGGACGGCCCGCTGAAACTGCAGCCGGAAGAGGTGCTGGAAGCGCGCTTTATTCCGGTCGAGCAGGTCATGCAGGAAATCCGGCAAAAGCCTTACTGCCCGGACTCGCTGGCCGCGTTGAAGCGCTATCTCAAGGCGCAACAAAGCGACGTCGCAAAGAACACATAAATTGGCGCTGATTGGCACTTAGCAATCGGGTTTTTTGCCGTTACACTGCGCGACCTTTTCAAGCTGCACCGAATAGTTTGAGGTTGGCCTGCTGACCCACTGTAGGAGCTGCCGAAGGCTGCGATCTTTTGATCTTGTTTTTCAAGAGCAGGATCAAAAGATCGCAGCCTTCGGCAGCTCCTACAGGTCAGCAGTCTCGTCGCCAAATTCCGGTGCAGTAGCGCTGCCCCTGCCTGAGTGGGGCTTCGCGGTCGATGACCTGCCCAAGGTCGCGATCAGTCTTTGTCCTCCCAAGAGGATTGCCGGTGGCCAAAAAAGCCGCATCCTTCGCCGCCCTTGGTGGCCTGGTATTTTCCACCGACGCAGGTCGTCATTGCCCGGAATGCAGTAAGCCGGTGGACGCCTGTATCTGCAAACAAACCGTGATCCCGGCAGGGGACGGCATTGCCCGCGTGCGTCGCGAGAGCAAGGGCCGCGGCGGCAAGACGGTGACCACCATCACCGGCGTGCCACTGGCCGAAGACGCGCTCAAAGAGTTGGCGACAACGTTGAAGAAACGTTGCGGCACTGGCGGGGCGCTGAAAGACGGGATCATCGAAATCCAGGGCGATCATGTCGAGCTACTCTTGGCTGAGCTGATCAAGCACGGTTTCAAAGCGAAGAAGTCCGGCGGCTAGCAGCCTCTGTGAAATCCATCTGCGGCTTGATCCGGCGCTGAATTCATTCAGATCCGGCGTCGTCTCCATGGTTTTCACAGAGCCTGTTCATGACCGGTTTCTAAACTCCACGCGGTCAGCGCGGTCTACCGCCGCGCTGATGAATCGTCATTTTCATTCTTTAGACTGCGCCAGCCTGCGTTCAGGCGACGCACTATGACTTCTTTATAGGGGACTTCGATGTCCGTACGACGCACACGTAAAGACGATGGCAGCCAATGGACAGTTGCGGACAGCCGCAGTGTTTACGGGATTCGCCATTGGGGGGCCGGGTATTTCGCGATCAATGAAGCCGGTCGCGTCGAAGTTCGTCCGAACGGCCCGAGCAGCTCGCCTATCGACCTGTTCGAGCAAGTCGACCAACTGCGCAAAAGCGGTTTGTCCTTGCCGTTGCTGGTTCGTTTCCCTGACATCCTGCAAGACCGTGTCCGCCAGTTGACCGGCGCCTTCGATGCGAACATCGAGCGTCTGGAATACCAGAGCAAGTACACCGCGCTGTACCCGATCAAGGTTAACCAGCAAGAAGCGGTGATCGAGAACATCATCGCCACCAAGGACGTCTCCATCGGTCTGGAAGCCGGCTCCAAGCCTGAGCTGCTGGCCGTGCTGGCACTGGCGCCGAAGGGCGGCACCATCGTCTGCAACGGTTACAAGGATCGCGAGTTCATTCGTCTGGCGCTGATGGGTCAGAAGCTTGGCCACAACGTGTTCATCGTCATCGAGAAAGAATCCGAAGTCGCTCTGGTGATCGAAGAAGCCGCCTCGCTGAAGGTCAAGCCACAGGTCGGCCTGCGCGTGCGTCTGTCGTCGCTGGCCTCGTCGAAGTGGGCGGACACCGGTGGCGAGAAATCCAAATTCGGTCTGTCGGCGGCGCAACTGCTGTCGGTGGTCGAGCGCTTCCGCGCGGCCGGTCTGGATCAGGGCATTCGCCTGCTGCACTTCCACATGGGTTCGCAGATTGCCAACCTCGCTGACTATCAGCACGGTTTCAAAGAAGCGATCCGTTACTACGGCGAGCTGCGCAACCTCGGTCTGCCGGTCGATCACATCGACGTCGGTGGCGGTCTGGGCGTCGACTACGACGGCACGCACTCGCGCAACGCCAGCTCGATCAACTACGACATGGACGATTACGCCGGTGTCGTGGTCGGCATGCTCAAGGAATTCTGCGATGCGCAGGCCCTGCCGCATCCGCACATCTTCTCCGAAAGCGGCCGCTCGCTGACCGCGCACCACGCAATGCTGGTGGTGCAGGTGACTGACGTCGAGAAGCACAACGACGAAATCCCGCAGATCGAAAATAAAGAAGCGCTGCCGGAAACCGTGCAGTGGCTGGTTGACCTGCTCGGCCCGACCGACATCGAAATGGTCACCGAAACCTACTGGCGCGCGACTCACTACATGAGCGACGTGGCTGCGCAGTACGCCGACGGCAAGCTGACCCTGGCCGAGAAAGCCTTGGCCGAGCAGTGCTACTTCGCCGTGTGCCGCCGCCTGCACAACTCGCTGAAAGCCCGTCAGCGTTCGCACCGTCAGGTGCTCGACGAGCTCAACGACAAACTGGCCGACAAGTACATCTGCAACTTCTCGGTGTTCCAGAGCCTGCCGGACACCTGGGCGATCGATCAGGTACTGCCGATCATCCCGCTGCACCGTCTCGACGAAGAGCCGCTGCGCCGTGCCGTGCTGCAAGATCTGACCTGCGATTCCGACGGCAAGATCAATCAGTACGTCGACGAGCAGAGCATCGAAACCAGTCTGCCGGTACACGGTTTGAATGAAGGCGAAGACTACCTGCTGGGCGTGTTCCTCGTGGGCGCCTATCAGGAAATCCTCGGCGACATGCACAACCTGTTCGGTGATACCGACTCGGTGAACATCTACCAGAACGCCGATGGCAGCGTGTACCACGCCGGCATCGAGACCCACGACACCATCGAAGACATGCTGCGTTACGTGCACTTGTCGCCGGAAGAACTGATGACTCACTACCGCGACAAGTGCGCCAGTGCCCGCATCAGTGCCAGCGAACGCACGCAATTCCTCGATGCCTTGCGTCTGGGTCTGACCCGCTCCTCCTACCTGTCTTCCTGACGGCAGGTTGTCCTTAAACCGGGTTGTCTGAAATTTTCCCCGCAGGCTGTGGAAAGTTCGGATAACCCGGTGGGACATATCCCAACTTCCCCGCGAAATCCTTGGCCATCCCGGCCAGCAAAGTCATCCGGTCTGCTTTTCGCGTAGGTCATTTCCTAAGTTGTACTTCGGCACTCTACTCAGCCATGGGTCTCGGCGAGAATCCCCGGCCGCCCCTCCTGTAGAGATCCGCCTATGTTTGATCCAGTCAACGAGCCGACCTTTCGTCTCGATGTAGCGGGTCTGTCCGACGCCTTCGAAGTGCTGGCGTTTACCGGTAACGAAGCCCTCAGCGAACCCTTTGCGTTTGAGATCGATGTGTTGATCGACGATGTGCAACTGGATCTCGCCGGTCTGCTGCACCGCTCGGTGTTCCTGCATTTCGATGCGCTGCGCAACGGTGTGCACGGGCAATTGCACAGCCTGGTTCAGCACGAACATGGCCCGGGCGTCCGCCTGTGTCGCGCGCGGTTGGGGCCAAAATTGAACTGCCTGGCGTTGCGTTTCAGTCAGCGGGTGTTCAGTGGTTGCTCGGTGCCGCAAATTCTTGCGCAAGTGCTCAAGGAACACGGGATCAGCGGTGGGCAGCGACGCTTTGAGCTGGGCGGCGACTATCCGCCGTTGGCGTTCTGCACCCAATACCGCGAGTCCGACCTGCAACTGCTGCAGCGGTTGTGCGCGCAGGCGGGCATCCACTATCACTTCGAGCATCGGCGTGACGGCCATTGTCTGGTGTTCGGTGACGATGTCGCGCAATTGCCTCGGGCCGGTGCCGCGCAATTTGCTGACGTGATAGAAGACGAAGCGCCAGCGGTGCGTCGCTGGCAATTGCACAACGCATGGTCGCCGAGCGAGGGCGGTACGCAAGCGGCGCAGAGGGCCGAGGGCGAAACCGATCTGGCCTGCTTGCGCAGTGGCCGCTGGTTGCCGCTGGCGGGGCATCCATTTGCCGAGTGCAATCGTGAATGGCTGCTGTCGCGCGTTGAACATCACGCTGACATGTCCCTCGAACAGCCTTACGCCAACCGGATTTTCGCGGTCTTGCAGGATGCCGCGCCGGTACCGGAAACCGTGCCCGCGCGCCCACGCATGCACAGTTTGCAACGGGCCTGGGTGGTGGCGGTCGACGAGCCGCGTCCGGATCGCTCGCGGCCGGTGGCGGTGCAATTCGACTGGCTGTATCAGGGCGAAGGCGCTGCGGCCAGTCATTGCTGGCTGCCGCTGGCGCCGGCGTTGGCCGACCAGGCGTTGCCATTGCTGCGCGAAGGGGTCGAGGTGGTGGTGAGTTTTCTTGAAGGCGATCCGGATCAACCGGTGATCAGCGGGGTTTTACAGGCGCCGCTGGCCGATGAAGAGCCTAAGCAAGATACCCCGTTGCCGGAGCAGATCATCACCGAAGGCCTGCCGCAATGGCTGAAGTCGGCGCAACCGTTGCTGCTGCTGTGCCTGATCCCCGGCGGCGGCAGTTACAGCCATTGTCGCGAATCAATCTGCAGCTGCCGGTTGGTCAGTGAACTCGACCCGAGCGGTCGCGGATGAGCGACGTCATGCTCGAACCGCTGGCGCAATGGCTGCTGCTTGATGTCCAGGAAGCACCGCATGCGCTGAAGAATCTGCGTGAAGAGTTTGCCGGCTTGCGGCACTTCTGGCTGTTCGATGCCACGGAGTTTCAACCGCTGCGCGAGCACGGGCCGTTGTTGATCGAGTTGCACGACAGCGAGGCGCTGCTGGAATGCTGTCAGCGCGACCCGCAGACCTGGCGCGGCTTGCTGCTGGACAGCGAAGTGTCGAGCGCGGAATTGCTCCTGCATTTGCGGCGCATGCTCACCGTGTCGTTCGGCCTGCATCACCGGGCGCTGCTGAGTTACTACAACCGCCAGACCGCCAGCTATTTCTTCGACGCCTGTGATGCCCGCGAATTGAGCCGCTGGCTCGGGCCAATCCAGCAGTTACGTTGGTACGGCGGCACCTGGGCCGACCGGGCAATCGGCAGTCACGGCTGGCAGCAATTGCGCAATCCACGCTTGGCGGTGGCGCCGCTCGGGGTTGAAGAAAATCTGACCGCGCAGCAACGCGAGCGCCTGCAAACCTGTCTGCTGGAGCAGCACATCTGGCGCTGGTGCCAATCGCTTGGAACCGACTACGCGGCGATGGCCTCCCATGTTCAACAAGGTCTGGCGCTGGGCTTCAGCGACCGTGGCGTGCTCGACGGCTGGTTGTGGCTACGCTTGCTGCATCCGCGCGCTGTGTTGGTGCCGCCACCGGCGGGATTGACCCAGCAGGAAGGGCTCGACCATGTGCGTCGTCAGTGGCAGAACGATCAACCCTGAATCAGAGGTTCGGCATCCATGGCAGGCACTTTTCGGCAACGGTTTGGCACGCTGATCGGCGGGATTTTACTGTTGGTGCTGGGCGGTTGCTCGCCGGTGAAAGTGCTCAATGCCCTGACGCCCGAAGATACCTTCGATAAAACCGCTGGCATTGCCTACGGTGACGATCCACGGCAGAAGCTCGACGTCTATGTGCCGCGTCATCCGCTCAAGGATGCGCCAGTGGTGGTGTTTTTCTACGGCGGCAGCTGGAATACGGGCGACCGAACGGATTACACCTTTGTCGGCGAAGCGCTGGCGTCGCGCGGAATTGTCGCAGTGGTTGCGGATTATCGGCTGTATCCGCAGGTGCGTTATCCACTGTTTCTTGAAGACGGCGCGCGGGCGGTGGCGTGGGCCAAGGCACACATCAGTGAATATTCCGGCAACCCGCAGCGCCTGTATTTGATGGGGCACAGCTCCGGCGCCTACAACGCGGCGATGCTGGCGCTGGATGGCGATTTGCTGGGGAAGGTCGGCATGTCGCCGAAAGATCTCAGCGGATGGATCGGTCTGGCCGGGCCGTATGATTTTCTGCCGATCGAGAACCCTGATGTGCGCCCGGTGTTCTTCTGGCCGAATTCGCCGCCGCAATCGCAGCCGATCAATCACGTCAGTCGCGGCGCGCCACCGGCGTTGCTGATTGCTGCGAGCAAGGATGATCTGGTCAACCCGACGCGCAACACCGGCGGCCTCGCTCGCAAACTGCGCGAAGCCGGGGTGCCGGTGCAAGATTTGTATTACTCGCGGCCCAACCACATCACATTGGTGGCGACACTGTCACGACCATTGCGGCGATTGGCGCCGGTGCTCGATCAGGTGGTCGGCTTCATCGAGCACACGCCCACTCAGTGAGCGCCGCCGTTGAACCAGCCGTCATTGCGTTTGAGCCACAGCGCTTGCGCGCCGAGCGTCAGGCTGCGCAAGACCATGAACAGCAGAAACGTTATCCACAGGCCGTGATTGCCCAGACCTTGTAGCGCCCAGGCGAAGGGCAGCAGCAGAACCACGGTCATCAACATGCCGTTGCGCATTTCCCGCGCGCGGGTGGCGCCGATAAACAGGCCGTCGAGCAAGTAGCTCCACACCGCAATCAACGGCAGCACGGCGAGGTAGGGCAGGTAGATGAATGCGGTGTCGCGCACGCTCTGGATGTTGGTCTGCATCTCGATAAACAGATGCCCGCCGAGCAGAAACAGCACGGCAAAACCGACGCTGGCGATCAATGACCAACCGCCGGCCACCACCAGCGATCGACGCAACGCGAGGCGATCACGCGAGCCGATGGCGTGGCCGCAGAGGGCTTCGACGGCGTGGGCCAGACCGTCGAGGGCGTGGGCGGTCAGCAGCAAGCCATTGAGCAGCAGCGCGTTGGCGGCGACGGTGGCATCACCCAGCCGCGCGCCTTGCACGGTGATCAGGAAAAACACCGATTGCAGGGCGAGGCTGCGGATGAAGATGTCGCGATTGACCGCCAGCAACGGGCGCCAGCTCTGCCACAGCTTCAACGCCGCCCAGGCAATGTGCCCCGGATACGCACGCAGGGCTTTGCGGGTCATGTAGAGGCCGAGCAGGGCGCCGCTCCATTCGGCGATCACCGAAGCGCGGGCCGAACCGACCACGCCCCAGTCCAGACCGATGACGAACCACAGATTGAGGGCGATGTTGATCAGGTTGGTGCTCAGCAGAATCGCCAGCGGCGCCCGCGCGTTCTGCGTGCCGAGGAACCAGCCGACCAGCGCATAACTGGCCAGCGCCGCCGGCAGGCCGAACAGCCGCGTATGGAAAAACTCCCGGGTGAGCTGATCCAGCTCCGCCGACGGCTGCATGAAATGCAGAGCCACGCCGCTCAACGGCACGCCGAGGGTGCCGAGCACCAGCGCCAGACCCATCGCCAGCAGCAGCCCTTGCAAGAGAATCTGCCGCAACGCCGCGCCGTCACTGCGCCCGGCTGCTTGCGCGGCAAAACCGGTAGTGCCCATGCGCAGAAAACCCATGGCCCAGGCGAGAAAGGTGTACAGGCTGGCGCCGACTGCCACGGCGCCCAATTGATGGGCGTGGGGCAAATGGCCGATGACAGTGCTGTCGACCAGCGCCACCAGCGGCACGGAAATATTCGAAAGGATCATCGGCGCAGCCAGCGCCCAGACCTTGCGGTGAGTCGGGCGGTCGCGCCAGTCGGTGGT
Source organism: Pseudomonas sp. 18058 (assembly GCF_902706155.1). NCBI lineage: Bacteria > Pseudomonadati > Pseudomonadota > Gammaproteobacteria > Pseudomonadales > Pseudomonadaceae > Pseudomonas > Pseudomonas sp. 18058. Next base: position 43,108 of record NZ_CACSJY010000020.1, on the reverse strand, counting down.
CAGGTTGGACATGCGGGCTCCTTGGGGGAGCGGCATTGTAGCGATTAACGCAATCCCCCTGTAGGAGTGAGCCTGCTCGCGATAGCGGTGTGTCAGCTAGAGATGTTTCAACTGAACCACCGCTATCGCGAGCAGGCTCACTCCTACAGGAGGGCGGTGGTGTCAGTGAATAATCCAGCTCAGCAACCACAACCCCAGCAACAACCAGATAATCCCGGCAATGATCGACGCATTCATAAACGCCCGAATCGCCGACCACAACAGCATCAACCCGACAATCAGCGCGATGATGCTGATGATCGACGTGTCCATCCCCAGCGTCTTCGCCAGCCCGTCGACAAAGTTGCCGCCGGCATTGCTCAGAATATTGAACAGCCCGCTGAGGCCATCGACGATAAAGCGGATCACCGACCCGAGCGCCTGGCCGAGCCATTCGAAAAAGCTTTCTACCTGCATGTGTGCATCCTGATGAAAGAGCTGAGCCTTGGGCCACAACGCAGGTGGCCGAGTTCCCTGCCACGAGTATGGCCCAATGCAACGCCGAACGGAAAACCTGTAGGAGCTGCCGCAGGCTGCGATCTTTTGATGTTGTTTTTCAAGATCAATGTCAAAAGATCGCAGCCTGCGGCAGCTCCTACAGAGGGCCTTGCCTTCAGCGGGCATCCGCTTGAAGCTATACGCCTTCAGGAGAGCCCGATGAACCTTGTTGAACTGACCGAACGCCTGCACGCCATTCGCGACCGCAATGACTGGCGGCAATTTCACAGCCCGAAAAACCTCGCCATGGCCGCCAGCGTCGAGATGTCTGAGCTGGTGGAAATCTTCCAGTGGCTGAGCGAAGACCAGTCGCGCCAGTTGCCCGCTGACAAACTCGCCCATGCCGGGCAGGAAGTCGGCGATATCGTGCTGTACCTGTTGCTGCTGTGCAGCGAGTTGGGGTTGGACATGAATGAAGTGGTGCGCGCCAAGCTCGCCGACAGCGAACGGCGGTTCAGCTGATGAGCGACCGGCATTTCGATCAGTTGGCGACGCGTTTCGCCGAAAAAATCTACGGCGGCGCCAAAGGCGCGATTCGCCTCGCGGTGTTGCAGGCCGACCTCGTTGAAGCGCTGCCGGATCGGCGGTTGCGTGTGCTCGACATCGGCGGTGGTCTCGGCCACATGTCGCTGTGGCTGGCCGAGCGTGGCCACGAGGTGACCTTCACCGAGCCGGCCGAACCGATGCTCGAAGGCGCGCGCCAGCGTTTCGCCGAAGCCGGGCAGACCGCGACGTTTATTCAGGCACCGTGGCAGGAGTTGCTCGGGCAACTCACCGAACCGTATGACCTGGTGATCTGCCACGCCGTGCTCGAGTGGCTCGCCGAACCCCACGCGATCCTGCCGGTGCTGCATCAATTGACCAAGCCCGGCGGCTGGCTGTCGCTGGCGTTCTACAACCGCGACGCGCTGATTTACCGCAACCTGCTCAAAGGCCATTTCAAGAAAATGCGCAAGAACGACATGGCCGGTGAAAAGCAGAGCCTGACCCCGCAGCAGCCCCTCGATCCACGGGAATTGGCAACGCAACTCGAAGGGTTGTGGCAGGTCGAAACTCAGAGCGGGATCCGGGTTTTCCACGACTACATGCCGGTAGAATTCCAGGCCCGCGCCGAACTCGTCGATTTGCTCGAGATGGAGCTCGCTCACCGTCGCCACCCAAGCTTCGCCGGGCTTGGGCGTTACTTGCACTGGATCTGCCGGCCGATCTGATCGGAGCGCGAAATGAAAGCTCAATCCGGGTTATTGCTGATCTGTCTGGGGTTGGCCGCCTGCGAGGGCAGCAACCCTTATGTGGCGCAATCGCGGCCCTTGCCGCCGGCGCCGCCGCAAGCCGCCAACACCTTTGATCGCAGTGCTTATCCGGCGCCGCCGCGTGATTACGGACGCTATCGCAGCTGGGCCTGGCTCAACGGCCAATTGCCGCCGGGCACGGCATGGGCGGATTCGGCGCAAGTGGCCGAGGCAGTCAGCAACGCGCTGGATCAGCGAGGTCTGCGCCCGCTGCACGACAATCGTCCGGCCGACCTGTTGGTCAGCGCCAATCTGAGTCTGCAAACACGCTTGCGTCAGGTGCAGGACGATTACGGCTACTACGGCGGCGGATACAGTGGCTATGATCGTTATGGTCGGGGTTACGGGATGTACAACAGCGTGCCGATCGTGCGCACGTACTCCGAACAAGTGGTCGTCGTTCAGGTGGATCTGTTCGACGCCGGTACCGGACAACCGGTCTGGAGTTCCAGCGCCGAAACAGGCACCCGTGGCAACCAGAGTGATCAAGCCGATTCGATCCGGGAGGCTGTGGAAAAGGCCATGTCGGCGTATCCTCCCAGTTAGCTTCTTGCAAATGAGAAGCTTGTGCAGGTCATGTCTTCTACCGGAGAAAAACCATGTTCCGTCGTCTCGCCTTACTGGCCATGGCCGCGTTGCTCAGCGCCTGCGCCGCCAATCAGGTCAATCATGACTTCGACGCCAGCCGCGATTTTGCTGCGTATCGCAACTGGAGCTGGAAAGAACCCGCCTTGCAATATCGCCCGGATGATCCACGGATCAAAAGCGACCTGACCGAGCAACGCATCCGCCAGGCCGTCACCGATCAACTCGATCAGCGCGGTTTGCGCCCGGCCGCTGCCGGGGCCAAAGGTGATTTGAGTGTGCAGACTTACTTGATCGTCGAGGATCGTCAGCAGCAAGTGACGACCAACTACGGCGGCGGTTGGGGTGGCCCGTGGAATGGCTACTGGGGCGCGCCGATGTACAACGAAACACGCAACATCACCTACAAAGTCGCGACCATCCAGATCGACTTGCTCGACGGCAAGGACGGCAAACTCGTGTGGCGCGGCAGCGACGAGCAAATGCTCGCCAGCAAACCGAATCCGGAAGATCGCAGCAACGCCATCCGCGAGACTGTCACCCGAATCCTCGCCAACTACCCACCGCGCTGAAATCCCAATCCCTGTGGGAGCCGAGCTTGCTCGCGAAGACGGTGGGTCAGGCAGATAAATGCTGAATGACCCGTCGCTTTCGCGAGCAAGCCCGCTCCCACAGGTTTTTGGGGTGTTCACAGAATTTGTGCGCACCTCGGTCATTGTAGGAGCAGAGCTTGCTCGCGAAGACGGTGTGTCAGGCAGATCAATGCTGAATGACCCACCGCTTTCGCGAGCAAGCTCGGCTCCTACAGGTTTTTATGGTGTTCAGAAGAATTGTGCGCACCTCGGTCATTGTGGGAGCCGGGCTTGCCCGCGAAGAGGCCGGCACATTCAACATTGATTTGGCAGACAGTCCGCTTTCGCGAGCAAGCTCGCTCCCACAGGTTTTTGGGGTGTTCACAGAATTTGTAGGCACCTCGGTCATTGTGGGAGCCGGGCTTGCCCGCGAAGAGGCCGGCACATTCAACATTGATTTGGCAGACAGTCCGCTTTCGCGAGCAAGCTCGGCTCCTACAGGTTTTGTGCTGTGTGCGCTGGCGTGTTGCCAGCAGTGTTGCTCGGCGGCGTCTACACTCATTTTCATCAATGGAGGTTGCGCTCGGCAGTGCGCCGGCAAAGGAGTGCGCCATGTCGCCTCGTTCGCAGTTCAATGGCCCGGCCCGGCAACGCGGGGCGATCGGGTTGATGGCGGCTGCCACCTTGAGTGTGGCGCTGGTGGCGATGCTGTTGGTGGTCGACACCGGGCGCTTGTACATGGAGCAGCGCAAATTGCAGCGGGTGGTGGATAACGCCGCGCTGGAAGCGGTGAGCCGTGGCGGCAATTGTCTGCCCGGTTTGACCGCTGCCACTTACGCCGGGCAAAGCGCGGTGCGTAATGGTTTTACCGTCGATGCCAACAACACCCTCGCCACCACTTGCGGATCGTTAGTTACTGCCGCAACCGGACTGCGCACCTTCACCGCCGATGCCACGCAAGCGGCAGCAGTGCGGGTAGTCGGCAGTCACACCCTCACCACCAGTTTTGCCGGCGGCGTGCAGGCGTTGTTCAGCGGCACGGCGGTCAGCCTCAACACCACGCTCAACGCCACGGCCGTCGCCGCGAAACCCCAGCCGACCATCGCCCAACTGAACATTCGCAGCACCTTGGCCACGATCAATACCGCGCAATCGAACATCCTCAATCCGCTGTTTTCCGGGCTGCTGGGCGGCAACGTCAACCTCACGGCGCTGGGCTGGGACGGCTTGCTCAAAACCGATATCAACCTGCTCAGCTACCTCAACCAATTGGCGATCAACCTCAATGTCGCCGCCGGTAATTACACGCAACTGCTTAACACCCAGGCCACGGTCACCCAACTGATTCAGGCCGCCGCGACGGTGGTGCAACTCAACGGCGCGACGGCGGAGGTGATCACTGCACTGGGCCAGTTGCAGGTGGCGGCGATCAACGCGGCGCCGGTCAAACTTGGCGATATTCTGCAATTGCAGACCGGCACCACGGCGGCGGGGCTCGACGCCAATCTGCAACTGCTGCAACTGGTGCAGGGCGTGATTCAACTGGCCAACAGCAAAAGCGCGGTGGCGGCGACGTTGCCGATCAGCGTGTTGGGGCTGGCGAATGTCACGGTGAAAGTGAAGGTGATCGAGCCGCCGCAGTTTTCTGCGATTGGTGATCCGGCGCTGGCCAAAGTCGATCCGCTGGGGGCGAACCGGATTTATGTGCGCACTGCGCAAATTCGCACGCTGATTTCAACGAATCTTCCGGTGCTGAGCGGCGTGACCGGGCTGACCAACGCCGTGCTTGGACTAGTCGGTGCATTGACGCCGACGCTCAATGCGCTGCTGAGTCTGGACTTGGTCGGCACGCTGAACTCGCTGGGCTGCCTGCTTGGCGCGGGTTGCGAGCAACTGGATCCGCAACTGCTGCCGACGCCGCGCATCGACATCAGCCTGGATGTTGGCGGTGCGAAAAGTTATGTCACCGATTTCCGCTGCCCGACGGGCGCTACCGGCACCAAAAGCCTGACCGCCCACACCATCACGTCGATTGCCGACCTCAAACTCGGTAAGATCGACGCGAACAATGCGTTCTCTTCGGCTGCCGAACCGACGGTGGCGCCGTTGGCATTGATCGATCTGGGTATCGTCACCTGCCACAAAATCCTCGGGCTCGGAACCTGTGATGCATCCACCCACGTCCCTTTCGGCGCCGGCGGTATCGGCATCATGCTCGACACCAGCGTCGCGCAAAACTCGCAGGATCTGGTGTTCTCCAGCTCAACGCCGTTCGCCACCCCGGCCAACCTGAAATTGCCGCCGAGCATTCAGGCGGCCGTGCCGACTACCAACATCGTCAACAGCCTGTCGAACACGCTGGCGGGGGTTAACCTGATTGTCTATCGACCGCTGGGTAGCAATCCGTTGGGTGCCATTGTCACGGGCGTCGCCTCACTGATCAGTGACGTCACCAACCGTTTACTCCCAGCGGTCACCGCTGTGCTGAGTCCCTTGCTGGATCCTATTCTCAACAACCTCCTAAAAAGCCTCGGCATCAACCTGATGGACGTCGACGTCGGCGCCAACATGACCTGCGGGCAAACCGGCAAAGCCTATCTAGTCATCTAATCGTCCGCCGAAATCGGTAACTCAATACAAAACCGCGCGCCCTCGACCGAGTTGCGCACGCTCAAAAGCCCACCCATGTTGTCGATGATCCCGTAACTCACCGACAGCCCTAACCCCGTGCCGACACCAATAGGTTTGGTGGTAAAAAACGGCTCGAAAATCCGCTCGAGCAAACGCGGGTCAATGCCGCCACCGTTGTCCTCGACCCACAGCCTGACCTTCTCATCATCACGCTCGGCATAAATCGAAATCCACGGTTTGAAGCTCGAATCCTTCTCACGCTTGCTCAACAACGCATCGCGGGCGTTGACCATCAGGTTGATCAACACCTGCTCCAGCTGATCGACGTAACCGCGCACCTGCACCTGAAAACCGGTGTCGCTGATGCGCAGATCCACGCCTTTACCGCGCATGCCTTCAGCCAACAGTGACAGGGTGCCTTCGATGGCCGAAGTCGGATTGAACAGTTGCTGCTCGATCTCCGAACGGCGGCCGAACACGCGCATGTGATCGACAACCTTGGCCGCGCGCTGCACCTGCGCGTCGATGCGGTTGAGTTTGTCGGTCAGGTAATCGACCTGCACATCGCCATTACTCAAGCGCTTGAGCACGTTGACGATAGCCATGCGCATCACGTTCAGCGGCTGATTGATTTCGTGGGCGAGCCCCGTGGCCATCTCGCCGAGGGTGGCCATTTTTGCGCTCTGCGTGAGCTGCTGCTGCGAGCGGCGCACTTCGGTGTTGTCGCGACCCACCGCTTGCACTTCGATCAACTGCCCGCGCTCATCGAACACACCGCGATCCGACCACACCCACCAGGCATGTTCGCGGCCGGGTAATTGCAGGCTGATTTCGGCGGTGCTCACCGGGTTTTCCGGGGTCAGCAGCGTCAGGCGCTGGACGAAAGCAGCGCGCTGCTCGTCGGACATCCAGGTGCCCAGATCGATACCCGGCAATTGCTCTGGCGTGCATTCCAGATAGTTAGCCAGTGGCCGGTTGCCGAAAGTCAGGGTCAGATCAGGGCGATAGCGGCAGATCATCGCCGGTGAATCTTCGACCAGAATCCGGTAGCGCTCTTCGCTTTGTTTGATCCGCTCAGCGGCCAGCGTCGCATCGGTGACATCCAGCCACAGGCCAACAGCTTCGACCGGCAAACCGAGGTCGTTGCGCAGCAGTTTGGCCTCGTCGAGCAGCCAGTGATAATCGCCACGGCTGTCACGCAATCGATAACGCGCACGCACCGAACCTTCGCGCAGCAACTGCCGAGTACGCTGGAAATACACCTCGCGATCTTCCGGGTGCAGGCGTTCGATCAGCTCTGCCGCGCTGCAATCTTCCAGACGCAAACCGAGCAGCGGTTGCAGGCTGGCGCTGAAAAACGCTGGTTGCAACGCACCTTCGGCGTAGTGCTGCACGTAAATTACCGCCGGTGAACTGGCGATCAGATTGTCCAGCCGCGCATGGGCGGCGGCGGCCAGTTGTTGCTGGTTTTTGATGTCGCTGATGTCGAGCATGAAACCGACCAGACGCCGGTGTTCGGCGCTGCCGGTGACTTGTCCTTGCACGCGAAACCACGTCGGCGCCTGCTCGTTATCCGCAGGGTGCAGACGCACGCTCAAGGTCAGCGGCTCGCCGCGTTGTTGCAGGGCGTGCAGACAGCTGCGCATTTCCTCGCGATCGGCAGGATGGATCTGCGTCAGCCATTCTTCCTGGGTCAATCGTGTCGCCTGCAGATGCAGGGCGGCCGCCAATGACGGTGCCAATTGCACCGCATCGCCGACACCGGGGATTTCCCACCAACCGGTGCCGAGCAAGGTCTGTAGGGATTCCAGACGTTCGTGCTGGCGATGATGCTGCTGCTCACGCAGACGCCCGAGCAACGGCGCCGCCAGTGAACTTGCCAGCCACATCCAGTCGCGCACGGTCAGATAGGGCGCAGCGTGATCAACGTCGTAAAAACCGCAGAGCAGCCATGCGACCACGCCGCGATCATCGCTGTAGGGCACGGCAAAACCGTCGGCGTTGCCGAAGATAATCTGCACCCGCGAATGTTCGTTGAGGCCGTGATGCGCATCGAGTCGCTGCGGCGCGGTGCCGTTCAAACTGTCCAGCGGCGTGCCCAGTCGCTGACCGTCGTGCCACAGCGTCGGCGCGTCATGGGCCTGGAACTGTCGATAGATTTGCCAGCCCTGTTCCTGTTCATCGAGCAGCGCCAATGCCAGACAAGGGATGTGCCAGCGCTGGGCGATGACTTGCAGTTGTTCGCTGACAATCACCGGCAAACGCAACGGGCCGCAACTGCGCAATTGTTCGCTGATTTGCCCGGCGATCACTTGGCAGGCGTCGTGGTGGCGCGCTTGCTGGCGTTCGATGAGCAAGTCGGCGATGTCCATCAACTGCAACAGCCAGCCGTTGCCCCAGCGCTGCGCCCAGCCGCGCAAATGCAGCACCTGATCGCCGAGGCAGGCGAAGTCGAGATCGAGCAGTTGCCCCTGCCAATCACTCGGCTGGCCCTCGATGGCCAGGCAACTGTGGGCGAGCAAGTAGTCGCTCAGTGGCAATGGTTGAGCGTGAGGTTTCTGTTGTTCGAGCACATGACGCAACGGCCCGGCCATCTGCAATACCGCACCGTCATCGTCGAGATGAATGTGCAGGCCCAGCATCGGCGAGACCAGAGGCTCCAGCGGTTCGTGAGCGATGATCGCTGAACGCTTGAGCAACCGCCCGAAAAGTTTATCGCCCGCCGTCAAAATTGCAGACTCGATTGGGCGGTCAGATTGGTCGGCAGGCTGGGCACGGTGCCAACTCCCGGCAGCACCAGAAATGGCAGCACTTGATTGAGCTTGCTGACCGGGTAATTGACGCTGACGGTGAGCGTGCCGTTGAGACCTTTAGTGCTGTCGAAAACCGCGCTGGTATCGGTGCCAATCACCAAATTGAACGACGACGGCACCCAAGACAGTTGTTGAGTCAGCGCTGCATTCGCAGCATTGACGACCGCCGTCGCATAACCGGGCGTCATCGGGTCAATGGCGACGCTACGGCGCACGGCTTCAGCTGTGGCCTGATTGAATGATTGCATCATCACGAACGGCAGGCTGTAGCTGATCAAGCCGTAAAACACCGCAAAAAAGATCACGAACACCAAGGCGAACTCAATCGCCACCGCACCTTTTTGCGACTTCCGAAAGCCGTTTTTCATGAGTGCGTCTACCCTGACAGTCACTGCGTAGTATCAGCATAGAATCATTCAGCAAAAACGGACGGTTTTTACCGGATGCAGAGTTTTATCCTTCTCGTATGGCTGCTGGTTTGCGCCGCTCAGGACGCCCGGCAGCGGCGCATCACCAATCTCTTGACCGTCGGTGTCGGTGCCTTGGCGCTGGTGTTTTTATTGGCCACCGGCAGCACCTGGCTGGGTGCTCAGGCCGGGCAGGGCGGCTGGGCGGTTTTGTTGGCGTTGGCGTTCACCCTACCGGGTTATTTGATGGGCCGCATGGGCGCCGGTGATGTGAAACTAATGACAGCTCTGGGCCTTGCGACGGACGGTATTTTCGTTCTTTGGACATTTGTCGGCGCCGGTATCGCCAGCGTGCTCTGGCTGCTGCTCGCGCCAAGAGTCTGGCTGCATATGAGTCAAGGGCTTAGAGATCGTCTTCGATATTTGGGCCCGGGATCGTCAAAAAAGCTGCCATTTGCGCCGTTTGTGCTGCTCGGCACGGGGCTGGCTTTCTATTGGATCCACTAGTCGCCGGGCGCCACTAGTTCTATGTACATAGTCGGAAAGTACGTCTACTTTCAAAGGAGCTGGTTATACAGCCGAGAGCTGTCAGTACAGGAATGGTCAGCTTTGGCCTAGGGCATGGAGTGGCACGTGAACAAGCTTACGTCTGCGGTAAAAGTCCTCGTGGTTGATGATCAACCCTTGATTGTCGAGGAGTTGTGCGAGTTTCTCGAGTCCAGCGGTTATCGCTGCGTCCCCTGCGTTTCCAGCCAAGAGGCGATCGAGCGTTTTACTGAAGACGCGCAGATTGGTCTGGTGTTGTGCGACCTGCACATGCCGGGGATGGATGGCATTGAACTGGTGCAGGCGTTGCAACGCCTGGCCGGCAAGCAGCGGGCGTTCGAGGCGATCATGTTGACCGGGCGCGCGGACAAGCAGGACGTGATCAAGGCGTTGCGCGCGGGGATTGCTGATTATTATCAGAAGCCGATTGATCTGGCGGAGTTGCTGGAGGGTTTGCAGCGTCAGGAGTTGGCGTTGCAGGAGCGGCACAAGAATGTGCAGCTTGGGCATTTGAATCAGAAGTTGCAGTTTTTGTCTGAGTCGATTGATGACCTTTATCAGGATCTGGATAAGGTTCGGCGTAGTCCTGCGACGGTGGTGCGGGATAGGTTGGGTGGGGAGGTTGAGGCGGCGGAGATGCCGGAGATTTTCAATCAGTTGTCGCCACGGCAGTTGGATGTGGCGCGGTTGGTGGGGAAGGGGCAGACGAATTATCAGATTGCTTGTGAGTTGGGGATTACCGAGAACACGGTGAAGCTTTATGTTTCGCAGGTTTTAAGGTTGACGCATATGCATAATCGGACGCAGTTGGCGTTGGCGCTTTCGCCTGGGCGGGGGCGGGTTACGGCGCATTGATTTGGGTACATATCCGGTATTTGTGTGATGGCGGATTAGGGTTCCGCCCTTACGGCGGGTCACTTTGGCAAACGCCCCAAAGTAACCAAAGGTCTTTGCCCTGACGTCCGGCCCTCGCTAAGGCTCGGGTTCCTTCGCTCCGGGTTCATCCGGGGGCATCGCCTACGGTTTGCTTCGCTGCACCTCCTCTCGATGCTTTCCCCGTATGAATCCCTCCCGCTCAGCCTCCCGACGGGCTCTAAGATCAAAAGCTGCACCCGAGCTTGCGCTCATCGTGTTGAGTGGTGAAGAGCACTGCGTGGTCGGCTTTTGATTTGTGGTGTTATTGCCCCTCACCCCAGCCCTCTCCCGAGGGAGAGGGGGCCGATTTTTGTGCTTGTCAGAATGTGAGTTCAACTCGGTATCCCACGTCGGCGTAACTCGCCCAAACACCCAGGTCAGTCCCCTCTCCCTCTGGGAGAGGGCTAGGGTGAGGGGCTTTTGATCCAAGCTTTAAAACTCAAGTTCGGCTCGGTATTTCACGTCGGCGTAACTCGCCCAAACACCCCGGTCAGTCCCCTCTCCCTCCGGGAGAGGGCTAGGGTGAGGGTTTGCTTTTGGTTGTTTAAAAGTGTGTGAAATTTGTCGAACGTTCCCACAGGGTTTTCAGGTTGTCCGTCGGACGCGCGCGCTCTAGTCTCTGCCTGTCGCTGCCAATTCAGCGACCAGGTGTGGAAACCTGTATCAAGTAGATGCATTGCATCGCTACCGTAATCATTGTCGGCGTCTTCTTTCGTCTGCAAACTGTGTCGCGGCGGCTGTGCGTGGGCAGACTTTGGTCTGGCCGGTTGCCTACTTATCGGTTTTCCACCCTGCGTACAGCTGCCACCTTTTGTCGTGTGGAAACGGCAAGAGTTGGCTCTCACTAGGAAGTAGGAGCTTTTCATGGACAAACTGATTCCCGATCCCCCGCACGACCTCACCACCCCACTCGCCGAAGCCATCCGCGCCGACGATCAAATCAAAAACCGCGAAGCCATCAAACGCGCTCTCGATTTCTACCTCAGCCCAGCACCCGAAAAACCCTACCAGCCCAGCACGATGTTTCTCGTCCACCCCAACATCGATACCGAAAGCCTGCTCGCCCACGCATGCGAATCACTGGCCTCGGCGAGTGCCATGGCGAGTAATTTTGCGAATGAGTTGAGTGGTTTGCAGAGGAGTACGGCGTTGGCGATTCAGCAGATTGTGATGCTTGCTGAATTGACGGTGAATCGTGCGCTGGATCGGGTTGATCCGCAGACGTAAGACCGTGTCATCGTTCTTCGCGAGCAGGCTCGCTCCCACAGTTGACCGGGTTCTTTCAGATGGAATGCGATCAAGTGTGGGAGCGGGCTTGCTCGCGAAAGCGGTCGGATGGTCACCCCGCTTCTAATTTTTGGTCTCAATCTTCCCACCCGCATCCGGGTCATACAGATCCGGGATTTCGTATTTGTATTTTTTGATCCAGCGCTGCATCGCCAATTCACGCTCAGTGGCGGTCGCCGGTTGTGGGTTTTTCGAGGCGGCCTGGTTGCGGCTTTGCAGGACGAGCCAGCCTTCGGTTTCCTGTTGTTGCGCCGAGGCGGGGCCGGCGTCGATGGCGTGGGCGCTGAGGGGCAGGCTGAGCAGGGTCAGGTAGCACAGGCCTTTGACGGGGTTCATGGCTGTCTCCTTATTTGATCGAGGACGGCAGTGGGTCGGCGACGACCGCGACCTGGTTGCTGGCCGCGGGTTTGGCTTTGACCGGGGCTTTGAGTTTTTCTGCGCGTTCCTGGGCTTCGGTGAATTGATCCGGGGTCAGTTTGGCGCGGCTGACGATTTCGGCGGCTTGCGGCCAGTTGTTCTGGTAGAGCAGTAAGGTGACCAGGTTCTGCGCCGCCAGTTGGTTGTTTTGCTTGAGTTCGAGGGCGGTGAGGAATTCGAAGCTGGCGTCGTTCAGGCGCAGTTGGTTGAGGTAGACCACGCCCAGGTCGTTGCGGATTTTTTCGTCGGTGGGCGCCAGGCGCACGGCGCGTTGCAGGTGCGCCTGGGCCTGGCCGTTGTCGCCGCGCGCGGCATAGAGTTGGCCGAGGCCGTGTTCGGCTTCGGCGGTCAGGCAGCCGCCGACCAGGCTGCGGTAAAGCGGTTCGGCTTCGCTGCGGCCGAGCAGGCGATAGACCTTGGCTTTGCGCAGACGCACTTCGCTGAGGTTGTCCGGCAGGCTTTCGAGGTTGGCGAGGCTGGCGTGCAGTTTGCCATCGTTGGCCAGGTCGTCCGCCAGGTTCAGCGCCAGTTCCTGTTCCGAGGACAGTTTGCTGCAACTGGACGGCGACAGCAGCGACGTCCACGGCGCCTGGCCGTTGGTGGCGCAACCGCCGAGCAGCAGCAGACTGGCGATGACTATCAGTACTTTCATCAAACACGCTCCATGAGTCGGATTCAGGATGCAAACGCCCGGGTAATCGCAGTGAAGCCGGGGCCGGCGAGGACGATCAGCAGCGCCGGGAACAGAAACAACATCATCACCACCGACATTTTTGCCGACATCTTCGAGATGTATTCCTGCAAGCGTGTCAGGCGCCGGTCATCCAGCAGTTGTTTGAGCGCCAGCAGCGATTTCATCGCGCCGCCGCCCTGTTGGATCAGTTGTTGAAGGATCACGCAGGTGTCGGTGAATTCGTCGACGGCGAGCATCACCGCGGCTTTGTTCAGCTCCTGACCGAGCTCCAGACCGGAGTCGACACGGACGAGGATCAGGCGCAGTTCGCTGGTCAGTTCCGGCAGCAGTTTTTGCCCCTCGATGCTCAGCACGCGCAGTGCCTGCTCCACGGCCATGCCGGATTCGAAGAGGATGCGCAGCAGCGGAATGAACGTGGAAATTTCCACCGAGATGATTTTCTGCCGACGCCCGGCCGCGTAGGCAAGCAGGCGTTTGGGCAGCAGGTAACCGGCGCCGGCGGCGAGCATCGGCATGATCCAGCGGTTGTCGGCGTGGGGGAAAAAAACTTCCTGTAAAAAAATCGCCAGCCCTAAGGTCAGCAACGGCGTACCGATCTGGCAGGCGGCGAACAGCGCGCGCTCGTTGGCGCGGCGCCAGCCAATGCGGCTGAGCAGGGTTTGGGTTTCGCTGTCGATGCTCACCGAACGCCGACCAAATCGAGTGTTGCCGAACGCGCGCAACCAAGTGCCGAAGCGGTTTTCGCGCACCAGATGCCCCTGCAACCGCTGGTTGACCTGGCGCACGCGACGGCGCTCGGTGAGCAAGTGGTTGGCCACCAGCAGCAGCGCACCGAGCAATAACATCAGGGCGGCGAGATAGAGCATTTCAAACACTCCGCAACATGCGCCACAGCGCCAGGCATCCGAACACTTGCAACAGCGCTGCGATGATCAACATGGTGTGGCCGCCCGAGTCGTGCCACATGCCGAGCATGTAACCCGGATTGGTCAGCATGAAATAGCTGACGAGGATGATCGGCAGCGAGCCAAGCACCCACGCAGTCATCCGCGTTTCGCCGGTGAGGGCGCGCAATTGACGGGCGCCCTGATCGCGTTCGCGGATCAGTTTGATCAGGTTCTCCAGCAGTTCGCTGGCGTTGCCGCCGTAGCGGTGATTGACCTTGAGGCCGAGGGCGAACATGCGCAGTTCGTCCTGCTCGTACAGCTCGGCAAAGTCGCTGACCGCGTCGGGCAGATTGACCCCCAGTTGCACGTTGCGCTGCACCCGGCCCATGGCTTTTTTCAGCGGATCGTCACTGGCCTCGATGCCGCCCATGACCGCGTCGCTCAAGGTGCGCCCGGACTTTAAACTGCGCACGGTGTGATCGAGTAACTGCGGCAGCTGCTCGATCATGCGCTTGATTCGGCGCCGATAAAGGAAGGCGATGTACAGCCGCAAAATCAGTGGCGGAGCGACCAGCATCACCAGCAAACCAACCCAGTCGAACAGCAGATAACCGAGACCCATGGAGACCGCCAAAAGACTCATCCACAAACCAAAACGCTCGGTCGGACGGCCTAAACCTGCGCGCAAAAACATCCGCTCAAGGCCCACCCATTTCGGTTTTTCTTCGGCCAGTTGCGGTTGCCCGGCGGCCAGTCGGCCGAGGACTTTTTCGTTGGCGGTTTTGCGTATGCCGTGCAGAAACAAACGGATCGACAGCCCGAGCAAAACCAGACACAAGGTTATGAGAATGACCGGTCCCAGCATGCTCCGTGCTCCTTGCCGTCAGCCCAGATGAGTCTCGTGGCGCAACTTGTCGCCCGCCGGATTGACCGCTTCACGGAGGAAGCCGAAACCGGTGCGGCGGTCGAGGCGGAACAGGGTGTTGGTGACGTAGACGTCTTCGCGGATGCCGACCACTTCCACCACTTCGCTGACGCAGCGGCGCCCATCGGGCATGCGGGTCAACTGGATGATCACGTCGAGCGCCGCGCAGATCATCTGGCGCAAGGTGCGTTCGGCGATGGCGCGACCGGTCAGGCCGACCAGCGTCTCCAGACGCAGCAGCGCATCCTGCGCATTGTTGGCGTGCACGGTGCTCATCGAACCGTCGTGGCCGGTGTTCATCGCGGTCAACACATCGACCACTTCGACGCCGCGAATCTCGCCGAGGATGATGCGGTCGGGGCGCATCCGCAGGGCGTTGCGGATCAGGTCGCTGGCCTTCACTTCGCCGTGGCCCTCGGCATTCGGCGGACGGGTTTCCAGACGCACCACGTGCGGGTGGCCGAGCTGCAATTCGGCGACGTCTTCGATGGTCACCAGACGTTCGTGCGGGTTGATCAATTGGCTGAGGATGTTCAGCAGCGTGGTTTTACCGGTGCCGGTACCGCCGCTGATAAGAACGTTGCAGCGCTTGCCGACCGCGTCCTGGAGGAATTCGAAGATCTGCAGATCGATGGTTTGCATCGCCATCAGGTCGCTGCTTTTCAGCATGTCTTTACGGAATTTCCGAATCGACAGGCACGGGCCGTCGAGGGCAATCGGCGGAATGATCGCGTTGACCCGACTGCCATCCGGCAGGCGCGCATCGACCATTGGCGACGACTCATCAAGACGCCGACCGAGCGGCGCGAGAATCCGCTGCATCACCCGTTCAACGTGATGCGCATCGATAAAACGCAGGTCACTTTGATGCAGCACGCCGTCGCGTTCGATGAACACCCGGTGCGGGCCGTTGACCAGAATTTCCGTCACCGTTGGATCGCGCAGCAGCACTTCCAATGGGCCGAACCCGGTGAGCTCGTCGACGATTTCTTCGCCCAGCCGCTCCATCTCATAACGCGAGATCGCCAGGTGCAAACGGGCGATGTATTCAGCGACTTTGTCGGTGACGAATTGCGCGAGTTGCTGGCGCGAACCCTCCAGCAGGTTTTTCCCCGACTCTTCGATGGCATCGATGATGTAGCGGTGCAGCACCAGTTTCAGGCCTTCGTGATCGGTGTTGCCCACCGCCCCGCGTTGCGGCGAGCCGAAGAGTTTTTCGCTGCTCATGTGTTGCCTCGCAGACGCCCGAACCAGGTGACTTTCGGTTTCGCCAGCCCTTCGGAGCGTTTCGCCAGACGTTCGCCGAGGGCGCGCAGGCTTTGCGTGAGTTTTTCTCGCGGCGCCAGTTCGAACAGGCTGACACCCTGATTTTTCGCGTTGAGACGCACTTCGGCGTTGGCCGCCAGAACCGCGATAACTTCCAGGTTGTAGGTCTTGCCGAGGGTTTCCGCATCCGGCGCGACGTTGCTTAAATAGCGGTCGATCAGCAGTCGGCCGTGGTCGAGTTTCATGCCTTTCTCGCGCCAGTTATTGAGCACGGCGAGGTTGCGTCGGCAGTTGAGCACGTTCTGATCGGTGTACCAGAGCAGCTTGTCGCAGTGGCTGACGAAAGTGCGCAAGGCCTCGCTGTCGGCTTGCCCGGTGAGGTTGACGACGATGTGCTGGAAGTGCTGACGCAGGGCGCTGAGCAGCATGAACAATTCGGCGGCGCTGGTGGTTTCCAGCGGCTCGTCACTGCTGGCGTAAGCGAGGATGCGCAGCCCGGCTTCGGCGCTGGTGAAGGCGCTGTCGATCAGCGTGGCGTCGAGGCGTCTTAGATGGCGCAGAGCGTCGCCGAAGTGGAACGAGCTCTCTAAGCCCAGCAACGCGAGGCTGTCACCGCGCGGCAAACCGAGATCGAGCAACAAAGTTTGTTGTCCGCTCTTCTGCACGACCATCGCCATATGATTGGCCAGCAGTGCGCCGTCGGAGCTGCTCTGCACGCCATACATCACGGTCAGGCCACCCAGTTGCGTGTTTGGTGCCACCGGCGGCAGACGTTTGCTCAGGCGCCGCACCAATCCTGCGACTTCGCTGGAGCGCGAACCGTAGGCGACGAAATCCCGCGCGCCGGCGCGCATTGCATTGAGCACCAGCTGATTGTCCATGCCGTCGCCGAGGGCGACGATCGCCAGCATCGGTTTGGCTTCCAGCGCACCTTCGATCAGCGCGCTCTGCGCCACGACGTGTTCGCGATCGAGGCCGACGAACACCAGATTGGCGAAGGTGACATCGACCAGTGCGAGCAATTCATCGAGGCTGCCACCACCGGCGCTGACTACTTGGCCGAGCGGCGCGAGGGCGCTTTGCAGCCATTCCAGATCGGTGCTGTTGCGGGTGATGGCGAGGAACGTCTGGCTCAGGCTCTGGCTCATTGGGACAACCCGCTGCGCTTGTCGAAGTTGCCGTTTTCGAGGAAGAACATGCGATAGAAATTCGGGTCGTAGTTGCGCAGTTTTTCCCCCGGCAACGACGGCAGTTGCGCGTCGGCGGCCAGCGGCTGCACCAAGTGCGGGGTGACGATCATCAGCAGTTCGCGCTCTTCGCGTTTGATCTGCGAATCACGGAAAAATGCGCCCAGCACCGGGATGTCGCCCAGGCCCGGAAACTTGTTCACCTGCGAAGTGTTGGTGGTGCTGATCAAACCGCTGATGACGAAACTTTCGCCGTCGGCCAGCGACACACTGGTGTCTGTGCGGCGCACGGTCAGCGCGGGCACTGGCGTGCCGCCGATGTTGATGGCGTTGGCGTAATCCAGTTCGCTGACTTCTGGTGCGACTTTGAGGGTGACGCGATTACGGTCGATCACGGTCGGCGTCAGCGTCAGACGAATACCGAATTCCTTGTATTCGATGGTCACTGTGTCGCTGCCGGAGCTGGGCACCGGAATCGGGATTTCGCCGCCAGCAAGGAAGCTTGCGCTTTGCCCGCTCAGCGCTACCAGACTTGGCCGCGCGAGGGTGTAAGCGAAGCCGCTGCCTTCCAGCGCATTGATGATCGCCATGGTCTTGCCGCCGATCCATGAGAAGTTGAACAGACCGTTGTTCACCGGCAAGCGTGGCTGCGGCACACCATCAATATTCGGCAATGTGCCGGGCGAGCCGAACAGGAAGTTGCCGCGCACACCGATCAACGAGGCGGTGGCTTCCTTGAGTTTGGTGCGGCTGACTTCGACGAAACGAATGTCGGTCTGCACTTGCGACGGCAGGCTCGGATCTTCTGACGGCGGCAGGCTGGCACCGGTGAGTGCAGCGGTGGCGGCGCCTTGCACGAACACCATGCTCTGGCGCGGTTCGCTGGAGCACGACGTCCAGACCATCAGGCTGGTGGCGCCGGGCGCGACGCCGGTGAGCAGAAAAGACGAGCTGCCGTTGGCGTGCACGTCAGCGATCTTCGGATCGCCAATCGCCAGCCGCGTGATCGCCACCGGTGATTGCACATCCTGTTGAAAGCCCTCGCCGATCTCGATCACCGGCGGCATGCGCCCGAGTGCCGAGCAATTACCGGTGGCCGCCCACACGGCGTCCATCGACAGGCCCATCAACAACATGGCCTGCAGCATTGGTTTTAAGGTCGGCCAGCAACGACTCGGCATGCACTTGGATCCTTGCGCAATCATGGGGTTTGTTGAGTGATCTGGTTGCCGCGAATGATCTCCACCGCCGGCCGTGCAACTGTACCGGAGCCACCGCTGGACGGCACTTTTGGCGCCGCGCCGAGGGCCAGTTGGGTGAACTGGAAGAGTTGGCTGTTGGCGTTGTCGATGTGGCCGGGTGCCTGACTTTCGCCAGCCCAGTATTTCGCCAGACGTTGTTCTTCGCTGCTGCGCACGGCCAGACGCAACGTGCCGACCTGGGTGGCGAGCATCATCCGGCTGAGCAGTTGTTCCGGTACCGCCAACACCACGGTGCGCGCGGCGATGCGACGTTGATCCTGTTTGATTTTTTCGTCGGCAGACAGGGTCGGCGAGGCGGGTTGGCCGTCGTTGGTCAGGCCGTATTGATCACCGACGCCAAGCACGCGCATGGCCGGTAAAACAATCTGCGCCGACTGCTGCAAGTTGCTGCCGTCCTGGCGCAGGTAGAGGAGGACATCGACGTAGTCACCGGGAAGCAATTGCCCGGCAGC
Source organism: Pseudomonas sp. 18058 (assembly GCF_902706155.1). Lineage (NCBI taxonomy): Bacteria > Pseudomonadati > Pseudomonadota > Gammaproteobacteria > Pseudomonadales > Pseudomonadaceae > Pseudomonas > Pseudomonas sp. 18058. Next base: position 24,433 of record NZ_CACSJY010000020.1, on the reverse strand, counting down.
ACTGATCACTTCATCGACGGCCACGGTCAGCGCGCGTTCATCGCTGTGGATCATGCGTGCCAGTGAGCCACCGGCGGAGAAGCTTTCATCATTCAGCCAAGTGCCGGCGCTGAGGTGCCGCCACGGTGTGCGGCCGACCGCTTGATCGACGCTGCTTAAGCTGCCGGCCGGGGCGCTGCGCAGTTTTTCCACGGTGACGTCGGCGGCGGTCAGCGGCGTGAATGGCGGCACGTCGTGGAGCAAAACCACCACCGGTTGGCGGGTCTGGTCTTCGGCGATCGCGACAGTTTTTTCAACGGTGACGTTCGGCGCGGCAGGCGCCTCGGCAACAGGTGCCGGTTGACGGCTGAGCACCAGCCCCCAATACCCGACAAAAACGGCGCCGAGCAACAACACTGCTGCAAGGCCCATGGTGACGCGACTGTTCATGACGGCTCTCCCTTTCCTGCTGCACGACCCACCGCATTTTTCAACGAGAGATTTCGCAATCCGGCAGCTATGAACATTCAACTATTTCGCTATTTCCACGCTAGCTGATCCAAGCCAAAACGCCATTAGTGACAGACAAATAACTGACTAAAGTAGGGGTGTTGGCCAATTAACAGCAGGAAACGGCCGATCACCAATGGACTAATCCTTTGTGATTAATCCGTTCTTACAGTTGTTGGGAGGGGGTTTGTTGACAATGCTCAAATGGCACGGTGGAACCTTGCCGCTGTAGCGTGACATCGGCGCCAAAGGCGCGAAGGAGTGGACGTATGTTTCGTATGACTCTCGACTATCTGCGGGCGCATGCCCGGACATTCTGCAAAAGCGACGAAGCGGCGTCGGCTATTGAATACGCGATTGTTGTGGCGATGGTCGCCGTGGTTGTCGTGGTATTTGTGACACCTGTCGGCGATAAGGTACTGGCGATTTTCAACGTCATTCTGACCAAGCTTGGCGGTACGGCGCAGACCAAGCCCGGTATCTGATCGAACTCACTCTTCCTTTTTCATGGCCTGTGCGCGCTGACGAATAGCGGGCTCAGGCTTTGACGAGGCTGTTGGATTTTCCGTGTCCGGCCAGCGGCTGGCGCGAAGGAGAATAGCCATGTTGCTTGAATATGTGATTGCTCGTGTGCGCTCGTTCCTGGGCAGCACCGAGGCGGCGTCGGCCATCGAGTACGCGATTGTGGTGGCGATGGTCGCTGTGGTGGTCGTGGTGTTCGTTACGCCGATCGGAGCGAAGGTCTATGCCATTTTCAGCAGTGTGCTGACGTCCTTGGGCGGAACCCCGCCAGCGGCGCCGGTGCAGACGCCCTGATCGCGATGATGGGCGAATGACGCGCTACACTCGGGTTCACTTTCGGCTTTTCAGGGATTGCCCATGACTGCTTCCTCGCTGCCGCGCCAACAGTTGCTTCTGGTTGACGATGAAGAGGATGCGTTGCTGGAGCTGGCTGAGTTGCTGGAGGGTGAGGGGTTTGTGTGTCATACGGCGACGTCGGTGAAGTTGGCGTTGCATCATTTGACGCGGCATCCGGATATTGCATTGGTGATTACCGATTTGCGTATGCCTGAGGAGTCGGGCATGTCGTTGATCAAGCGCTTGCGTGAGCATACGTCGCGGGCGCATTTGCCGGTGATTGTGATGTCGGGGCATGCGGATATGGAGGATGTCAGTGATTTGCTGCGGTTGCAGGTGGTGGATCTGTTTCGCAAGCCGATTTATCACGTGAGGTTGTTTGAGACTTTGGATAATTTGTTTCCCAAGCCTAGGGGGGTTGGGCGGGGGTGAGGTTTTTGGGGTATATCCGTTTTTTTTGTGATGGCGGGTATGGGTTCCGCCCTTACGGCGGGTCACTTTTGCAGACGCCCAAAAGTAACCAAAACGCTTTGCCCTGACGTTCGGCCCTCGCTAGGGCTCGGGTTCCTTCGCTGCGGGATTGATCCGGGGTTCATCGCCTCCGGTTTGCTTCGCTGCACCTCCTCTCGATGTGTTTGGCTGCGCCAAACGGTCGCTGCGCTCCCACCCCGGATCAATCCCTCCACTCAGCCTGCCGACGGGCTCTAAGATCAAAAGCTGCACCCGAGCTTGCGCTCATCGTGTTGAGTGGTGAGAAGCACGGCTCGTTCGGCTTTTGATCTTCGTAGGAGCTGAGCTTGCTCGCGAAGGCGGCCTGAGAGCCGACTAATCTTTACCTGAATATCCCCAACCTGTAGGAGCTGCCGAAGGCTGCGATCTTTTGATCTTGCTCTTAAAAACAACATCAAAAGATCGCAGCGTTCGGCAGCTCACAGGGGGGGGGCTCCATTCAGTAGGTGGGTATCGTAATTTTCTTTAGCGCACAAACGTGAACTACGACGAGCGGTAGTTAGACCTGTAATTTCTGACAGTAGGCAGTCGCCTGCGTTTGGTATTCACTGAGATCTGTTTTCGCCAGCTTTTCTGCAGGGAATTAGTCCTGGAAGGCTTGGTAAATTCTTTGAAAAGGAAATCAAGTGATGTCTGAGCAGAAGTTGTTATCCGACGCTGAGGCCGTTCTAAGAGAATTGGATGTAGTGTCCGTGCCCGTCAGTCAACAAGCCCGTAAGGCGCCTGTGGTTGAAAACCTGTTGCCAGCACTGCCGGGTGATAAGGCGACTAAATTACAAAGGAGTCGTCAGGGCAAGGATTGCAGGGTGATTGTGGAGGATCTGTGGCTACCTCCGGGGCTAGCACAGGGTGACGCATTTATGGTCTTGTTAAAAAACGGTTCCGAACTGGTTTCTCATTGGATGGACGTACCCATTCCGCCTCCAGTCAAATTTGAAATGACACTGGCGGGTGCTTTCACGGATACGATGGGATTATTTCGTTTGTCTTATATGGTTCACTATTTGGGTAATGCCCACAAATCTGATACTTCAGAGTTTGTAATTGACAGAGTTGCCCCCAATTACGGTAATCCTGGTATTGCGGCGGTTCCGCCATCTGAGATCATCAAGGGTGTTGTCACGCGCAAAATTCTGGATGCTCTTGGGGATATCACTATGATCATTCCCACCCCTGCAGATGTTAAGCAGGGCGATGTCTGCATGGGTTATTACGGAAGCCGTAACTCCGGAATTTATGTCGACAGACATGTTGTAGATGATGATACCTCTGCACCGATTCAAATAAAGATTCCAAGGGCGTCAGTTGAAGACAACGGTGATGGGGCTTTTTTCTTTTATTACATATATGAAGACCGAGTCGGTAACGTCGGCCCATCCTCAAGGCTTTTCCAGTTCGAGATTCAACTGACACCTGTGTCGGTAGATACGGTTGACTGACGTCTGGAAAGAAAAACGCCGTCCGAAAGATGAGGATGGCGTTTTTTTTTGCTTCAAGACCGGTATTGTTTGCGAACAAAAACAGGCTCTACGAACCTGCGTCGCGAAAGCGCCCTCCCCAGCACCGCCCCCTACAACTGATAACTAAAACTGATGCTATATCGCGTCCGCCGGTTAAACGTATCGAGTGCTTCATCCGACATTGCCTTCGCCGCTTCCAGCGCGATGTTGTAGTACTTGGCATCGCCAAACCGTAATCCCAGCGCCGCCGAGGACAAGCTGTTCGCCTGCACCGGCAGTTGATTGAACCAGCTGCGCGAGCGATCCAGCACTACATACGGTTGCAGTATCCGCACCCAGCTTCCTTCGCGGTTGTAGCTGTAGTTGACCTCGTACGCCACGCCCCATCCCTTGTCGCCGGACGCTTGGTCATCGGGATAGCCGCGACCGAAATTCTGTCCGCCAAATACCGCGCGTTCGCTGTCGGGCACGCTGTCGTCGCTCCAGTACAGGGCGGCCGAGAGCACGCCTTGCCAGTTGTCGAAGAATTTATCGCTCTGCACCCCGGACAGTCGAGCGCGGAAGAAGTCGAGGTCGATGGCGGTGTTGTTGGTTTTTGCGCCCATGCTGTCGAGGCCTTGGTAGAGGCCGGCGCTGAGGATGCGCAGTTGTTTGGCATCGGCTTTGCGCCAGTCGCCTTCGAAGGCGAGGGCGCGGATGTCGGTGCGTTCTTCGACGCTCAGCGGGTAGCCGACGACGTTGTAGCGGGTTTTGTCGTTGACGGCGTAGAGGCGCGAGCCGGCTGTTAGCAGTTCGTTGGAGGCGGCGATCAGGGGAACGGTGAAGCCGATCGAGTAGCGATCGTTTTCGCGGTGCGGTTTGAGTTCCAGGCCGTTGTCCAGTCGCAGGTTGGTGCCGGGGTCGGCGCGGTAGCGTGAGGCGGACAGGGCCAGTTGTGTGCCCTCGGATCCGAGGAATTGGCTGTAGTCGGCGCGGTAGTAATGTTCGTCATCGTCACCTGGCGGGAACAGGCCGCTGAGGGTCAGTTGTTCGCCCATCGAAGTCTGTGAATTGCTGCTGACACCGAGCAATGCTTGAGTGCCGTTGCGGTTGTCTTCGGTGGTGCTCAGTGTGCTGGTGAACGGCTTGCGGCTGGCCTGGGCGATCAGGGTGGTGGCGCCGTCGGTGGTGCCCGGTGGTGGCACTTGCGCCTGGATGGTGACGCCGGGGATGCGTGTCATCAGCGTGGTGTAGCGTTCGAAAGTCTTGCGGGTCAGCGGGCGTTCGGCCTGGATTTTGGTGATGAATTTATCCAGCAGACCTCTGACGCGGCCGACGTCGCCTTCGACTTGTACGTCGCGTACGTAACCTTCCACCAACACCACCCGCGCCACGCCGTCGTCGAATTTCTGTTGCGGCAGGAACGCGTAGGACAACAGGTAGCCGTCCTGTTGATAACGGCGGGTGATGTTGCGCGTGGCTTCGATCAGGTCGGCGAGGCTGGTTTCGCGGCCGATCAGGGGCTTGTAGTTTTCTGCCAGTTCAGTGAGCGGGTAGATCGTGCCGCCTTCGATCTGCACGGTTTTCAGGTTGATCTTGGTGCTCATCATCAACGGCTGCGCGGCGGCAGCGCCGGGATCCGGGACTTGCACGGGCGCGGCGTTCGGGCGATAGGCATCGGCCGGCAGGTTGGGCACGGGCAGGTTGCGGATGGTTTCGTTGGAGTTGAGAAAGGTCGGCAGGGTGTCGGCGAGGGCAGTGGAACTGAGGCTGAGGAACAGCAAAGACGCCATTACGCGCATAGGACACTCCGTGGTCATCACAGCACCGGGCTGATTTTTCCTAAGAAAAAAGCGGAAGACTCGTAGGAATCTTCCGCCCTCAACCAAGCGTAGGCGCTGTAGGTGAGGCCGTCGAATCGGCCAGGTGCAATTTAGCGTTTGTTGCCGCCCAGGGCGCCGGTCAGACCACCGAGTACGCCGCCCAGACCACCACCGGTGGCGGTGCCGCCAGCGCCGGACGCGGTGCTGGTGACTGTGTTGAGTACGCCGCCGACAGTGCCGCCGACAGTGTTGACCGTATTGCCGACGGTGGCGCCGACGTTACTGACCAGTGAAGTGACCGGGTTTGTCGCGCCAGTACCTCCGCCCGCCGTGCCGGCGTTGACCAGGCCTCCGACAGCGCCGACGGTGGTGCCCACGCTGGCGACGGTGCCACCGACGGCGCTGAGAACCGGGTTGCTTGTGGCACCGGCGATGCCGCCACCCAGATTGCTGACTGCGCCGCCCACCTGTGCGGTGAGGCTGGAGACCGGGCTGCCAAGGCCGGTCGCTGCGCCGACATTTTGCGTCAGGCTGGTGACGGCTGCCGTGACCGGAGCAATGCCTGTACTGACGGTGTTAGTGATGGTTGCCAGGGTTGCGGTCGGTGCGGTGATCGGTGTGCCCGAACCGCCCAGAGCCGTGTTGAGCGAGGCGACGGTGTTGCCGACCGAGACGACGGTGCCGCCCGGAGCTGCCAGTGCGCTGTTGCCAGTGCTCAAGCCGCTGCCAACATTGGCCACCGCGCCGCCGACGGTTTGCAGCAGGCCGGTGCCGCCCAGCGCGCCGCCGATGCCGCCAAGTCCGCCACCGATGCCGCCGGAATCGCCACCACCGGTGCCGCTTGATACCAGGCCACCGGCCTTGCCAACAGCGCTGCCGACATTGCTCAGCGCGCCGCCGACGGTGTTAGTGACGGGGTTGCCATTACCGGTGGCAGTCACTTTGCTGCCGAGGCTGGTTACAGTTGCGCCGAGTTGCTGGGTCAGGCCATTGAGTGGCGAGCCGAGGCCGGTTGCGCCGCCGACTTTGGTGGTGATGCTTTCAGTCATGGCAATCACCGGTACCAGTTTGTCTCCGACGCCTTTGGTCAGCGAGCCAAGCGGGCCGGTGGTGGTAGCGGCACTGAGGGTGTCGCCAATCATGGTCACTTTGTCACCAACGCCACCGAGAATCGGTGCGACTTTGGTCACCACGCCACCGACGACTGGAACGCTGCTGGTGGCGGTCACCAATTTGCCGTCAAGATCCTTAACACCATTGCCGACATCTGAAACTACTCCACCGACCGATGCGGCGGTAACGCCCAGACCATTGTCAGTGGTGCCCAGTTTGCCGATGCCGTTGGCCACACCATCGCCGAGCGTGCTGACCACATTGCCGGTGGTGTTGACTGCGCTTTGAACCACGCCGCCGACAACCGGCACTTTACTCAGCGAATCACCCACCTGGCCAACGCCATCGCCGACGCCGGAGACGGTTTTGCCGACATCCTGAATCAGGTTGGTGGTGACCAAAGGCGTAGTGGTCGGATTAGTCGGGTCAGTTGGATTGGTCGGGCCGGTAGGTCCGGTTGGACCCGTAGGCCCGGTTGGGCCAGTGGAACCGGTTTCGCCAGTAGAACCCGTTGGTCCGGTAGGGCCGGCGGGACCTGCAGGGCCGGTCGGACCCGCTGGGCCGGTGGTGCCTGTGCCGTTGGTTCCGCCAGTGCCAGCCGTACCGTCCGTGCCGTTGTTGCCGTTTGTACCGCCAGTTCCGCCAGTGCCGTTAGTACCACCTGTGCCGGCCGTGCCGTCAGTCCCGGTTCCACCGGTACCACCGCTGCCGGCCGTACCATCGGTGCCGCTGCCGGAACCACCCGCAGCCCCGTCAGTACCGGCGGAGCCACTGGCCGGCGCAGAACTGCCGGAGCTGCTGTGATGGCCGCCACCGCCGCTGCTGCAACCGGCGAGACCGAGAGAGAGAACCACTGCCAAAGCGATTGCAGATTTTGACCAGACTTGAGTTTTCATGATCGAGATTCCTTGCACCTGTCACAACGTTCGTTGCCTTCGATGACTCGCCGATTCATGTCGCCGGCAATGTCCTCGTCCGTTGCTGCAATCTCAGTCCAGGCGCGGGTTCCCGCCATTCTCAAGTTGGTATTAACGCCTTTATATAGAGGGCCGTTTGCAGCGCCTAAGGACTAATACCGAGGTGATAAACGCGCAAAAAAAAGCCTTGAAAATCAAGGCTTGGGTTTTTTCATTGGAAGGGAGGGGAGGCGGGAAAACTTAAGTGATATATACACAATTAACAGGTCGAACCTTCCTGTTTCCGGGATCAACACAATCCTCTGTGCCACCTCAACCCTGTGGTGAGGGGATTTATCCCCGACCGGCTGCGCAGCGGCCGCAAATCCATTCAATGCGGTGAATCAGGATGAACGTGTTTGCTGGGGTTGGGGCGGCTGCGCCACCCATCGGGGATAAATCCCCTCACCACAAAAGCTCATCATTACTTCAGTTCAGAGTCAGGCGATCGGTTGCCACAGCCCGACCATATGCTCCAACTCCCCATTGCCCACTAACCGCAACTCACCACTCGACCCCGCCGCACTCGCCAGCAACGTCACCTCGCTCGGCAGTCGCACCGGTTTACGAAAGTGCACAGTGATTTCCAGATTGGCCTTGGGCAAATGATCGGCCAGCGCCGCCAATGTCCGTGCCTTGTTCCACAAGCCATGAGCAATGGCCGTAGGAAAGCCAAACAGCTTGGCACTCGCCGCGCTCAAGTGAATCGGGTTGTAGTCACCGGAAACCTTGGCGTACTGCCGGCCAATGTCCGCCGGCGCTTTCCACTGCGCCAATTCGCTTAATGCTTGCGCAGGCTCCCAATTCGGATCAACTGGTTCGCCCTCGAGCTTCACCCCGCGACAAAGCATCTGGCTTTCCGCCTCCCACAACGGCCCGAGTTGGTCGTCCAATGTAGTCAGCAGATCAAACGTTGCGCCCTTGGGGTGCGGCTGCAAGTTGTGCACACGCACGCTGACCTGCGCGCGACTGATCCCGCCCATTGGCCGCAACACGCGAATGCGATTGCTCAGATGAATCAGCCCCAGCAGCGGAAACGGAAACTCTTTTGCCGTGAGCAATTGCATCTGCAACGCGAACGCGAGGATATGTGGATAAGTCGGCGGCAACAGCCCGTCATCGGCAAAGCCGCAGACCTTTCGATAGTCCGCCAGGCGCTTGCCATCGACATCGACCCAACAGCGCAAACCGCTGTCGGGCAGGGTAGTGCCGGTGATTTTGCGTCGCGTCGCGGCCCGTGCGTAAAGCCCCGGCAGGCTCGGTTCGCGTTCCAGCGTGTGCCATTTGATGCTCATGCCTTAAGCCCCCAAAACACTTTGCCCACAAACCCGCAACGCCTGACCGGTAAACGCGCCGGTGCCCGGTTGCGCCAGCCATGCGACGGCTTCGGCGACGTCTTGTGGCAAGCCGCCCTGGCCCAGCGAACTCATGCGCCGCCCGGCTTCACGCAGACCAAACGGGATGTGCGCAGTCATCTGCGTTTCGATAAAACCGGGGGCGACCGCGTTGATGCTGATGCCACGCTCCAGCAACGTCGGCGCCCACGCTTGGGCCAGACCGATCAAACCGGCCTTGCTCGCGGCGTAGTTGGTTTGCCCACGGTTGCCGGCGATGCCGCTGATCGAGGCGAGCAGAATCACTCGCGCATCGTCGTGCAGCGTGCCGTTGTCGAGCAGCGCTTTGGTCAGCACTTGCGGCGCGTTGAGATTGACCGCGAGCACCGCGTCCCAGAATTCCGGGGTCATGTTGGCCAGGGTTTTATCGCGGGTGATGCCGGCGTTGTGCACCAGAATGTCGAGGCCGTCCGGCAGGTGTTCGGTCAACTGTGCGGCGGCGTCTTCGGCGCAGATATCGAGGGTGATCGCGCGGCCACCGAGGCGGGCGGCGAGGGCTTCGAGATCGGTTTTCGCTGGCGGCACGTCGAGCAGAATCACTTCGGCGCCATCGCGGGCGAGGGTCTCAGCGATCGATGCGCCGATACCGCGTGCCGCACCGGTGACCAGCGCTTTGCGACCGGCCAGCGGACGCGTCCAGTCAGTGACTTGTGTGGCGCACGCGGTTAGACGAATCACTTGTCCGGAGACAAATGCGCTTTTCGGCGAAAGGAAAAACCGCAGCGGGCCTTCCAGTTGATCCTCGGCGCCTTCGCCGACATAGATCAGCTGCAACGTGCCGCCGCTGCGCAGTTCTTTGGCCAGCGAACGCGAAAAACCTTCGAGCGCGCGTTGTGCACTGGAGGCGAACGGATCGCTGAGGGTTTCCGGGGCGCGGCCCAGAATCACCAAGTGCGCGCTGCTCTCAAGATTCTTCATCAGCGGCTGGAAGAATTCACGCAATTGCTTGAGCTGGTCGGTGTGCTGCAATTCGCTGGCGTCGAACACCACCGCTTTGAGTTTCGGGCCGTGGCCGGGAATCCATTCAGTGGCGGTCGCCGGTTGCTCGCCGTAGCGGTAAATGCTTTCGGTCAGACGGTTGGCAAATGTGCTGACGCGTTCGGCCAGCGGCCCGCCACCGATCAGCAGCGCACCTTCCACCGGCCGCAGGCGCCCAGCCTGCCAGCGCTCCAGTCGCACCGGCGACGGCAGGCCCAGCGCCCCGACCAGACGATGGCCGAAGGACGAGTTGGCGAAGTCGATATAGCGGTCAGACATGGAACGCTCTCCAAAAGTTGGGGTTCAAAGTGTGGACTACCGATGGCAATCAATCGTTCGATCCACGCAATAGGGCCTACGCTAGAACACTGAGGTTTAGCAGGTCTGGCAGATAAATGCGGAAACTGTGGGAGCGAGCTTGCTCGCGAAAGCGTCCGGTCAGCCCCTGCACATAGTGAATGTGCCGGACTCTTCGCGAGCAAGCTCGCTCCCACAGGAACAGCATCAAATTCGATAATGTGGAAAAGGAGTTATTCATGAGTCAGCTGCGCCGCGTCGCGATCATTGGCGGTAACCGTATCCCTTTCGCCCGTTCCAACGGGCCGTACGCCACGGCCAGCAATCAGGTGATGCTCACTGCCGCGCTCGAAGGCCTGATCGAACGCTACAACCTCCACGGTCTGCGCATCGGCGAAGTCGTGGCGGGCGCGGTACTTAAATTGTCACGGGATATGAACCTGACCCGCGAATGCGTGCTCGGCTCGCGTTTGTCGCCAGCCACTCCGGCCTACGATATCCAGCAAGCCTGCGGCACCGGTCTGGAAGCCGCATTGCTGGTCGCCAACAAAATCGCCCTCGGCCAGATCGATTGCGGCATCGCTGGCGGCGTCGACACCACGTCGGACGCGCCGATCAGCGTCAGCGAAGGCCTGCGCAAAATCCTTCTGCAAGCCAACCGCGCGAAAACCACCGGCGACAAACTGAAAACCTTTCTGCAACTGCGGCCCCAACACCTGATCCCGGAATTCCCGCGCAACGGCGAGCCTCGCACCGGCCTGTCGATGGGCCAGCACTGCGAATTGATGGCGCAGACCTGGAATATTCCGCGTGAAGAGCAGGATCAACTGGCCCTCGAAAGTCACCAAAAACTGGCGGCGTCCTATAGCGAAGGCTGGCACAACGATCTGATGACACCGTTCCTCGGCCTGACCCGCGACAACAATCTGCGCCCGGATCTGACCCTGGAAAAACTCGCCGCGCTGAAACCGGCGTTCGAGAAAAGCGCCAAAGGCACGCTGACGGCAGGCAACTCCACGCCACTCACCGATGGCGCCTCGGTGGTGCTGCTCGGCAGTGAAGAGTGGGCGAAGGAGCGCGGCTTGCCGATTCTTGCCTATCTGCGCGATGGTGAGGCGGCGGCGGTGGATTTCGTCAACGGTGCCGAGGGCCTGTTGATGGCGCCGGTGTACGCAGTGCCACGTTTGCTGGCGCGCAACGGGCTGAGCTTGCAGGATTTTGATTACTACGAAATTCACGAAGCGTTTGCGGCGCAGGTGTTGTGTACGCTCAAGGCTTGGGAGGATCCCGAATACTGCAAATCCCGGTTGGGGCTGGATGCGCCGTTGGGGTCGATTGATCGTAGTCGGCTGAATGTGAAGGGCAGTTCGCTGGCGGCGGGGCATCCGTTTGCGGCGACCGGTGGACGCATCGTCGCCAACCTGGCCAAACTGCTGGAGGCGGCGGGTAAGGGGCGCGGTCTGATTTCGATTTGTGCCGCTGGCGGGCAAGGTGTTACCGCGATCATCGAACGCTAGAAGAGCCCCTCACCCTAGCCCTCTCCCGGAGGGAGAGGGGACTGATTGGGGGATGCTTGCGAGGTACGCCGACCTGATAGTGCTGCACCGAATCCAAAAATCGACGCGGTCATTCAGTTCGCCGAATCCATATGTTTCAGTTTGCCCAATCCATAATCGACGCGGTATTCCAGGTCGATGTATAACGCCAGACAACTCGGTCGGCCCCCTCTCCCTCCGGGAGAGGGCTGGGGTGGGTAAACAGGCGACAACCACAAATGTCAGATTCTGTCGCAAATGCCCTCGCCAGCCGGTACCAACAAGTACCACGCTGTCAGCTATGATTCGCTGCGGTCTACGCAGGTTGGCCCTGATTAATCCGGCACAGTGTGTGCATCGACAACGTTCACAGGTCGGCAACCCCTCCCCGTACTGCGAGGATTGCCGTATAACGAGTGACATTCGCGTGTTTGGTAATAAAGGACCCACAATAAAAGCTGATGAAGACTCCAAAACGCATTGAACCGCTGATCGAAGACGGTCTGGTTGACGAGGTGCTGCGACCACTCATGAGTGGTAAAGAAGCAGCTGTTTATGTGGTGCGCTGCGGCAACGAGTTACGTTGCGCCAAGGTCTACAAGGAGGCAAACAAACGTAGTTTCCGCCAGGCAGCCGAGTATCAGGAAGGCCGCAAGGTGCGTAACAGCCGTCAGGCGCGCGCGATGGCCAAGGGCTCGAAATTCGGTCGCAAAGAGACCGAAGACGCCTGGCAGAACGCCGAAGTGGCGGCGCTGTTCCGTCTGGCTGGCGCCGGTGTGCGCGTGCCCAAGCCGTTCGACTTCCTCGAAGGCGTGCTGCTGATGGAACTGGTGGCCGATGAATACGGCGATGCGGCGCCGCGTCTTAATGACGTGGTACTGGAAGCCGATCAGGCCCGTGAATATCACGCGTTCCTGATTTCGCAGATCGTGCTGATGTTGTGTACCGGTCTGGTGCACGGTGACCTTTCCGAGTTCAACGTGCTGCTGACACCGACCGGCCCGGTGATCATCGACCTGCCACAAGCGGTCGATGCTGCCGGCAACAACCACGCGTTCAGCATGCTTGAGCGCGACGTTGGCAACATGGCTTCGTACTTCGGTCGCTTTGCGCCGGAGTTGAAGAAGACCAAGTACGCGAAAGAAATGTGGGCGCTGTACGAAGCCGGCACCTTGCACCCGAACAGTGTGTTGACCGGTGAGTTCGACGAGCCGGAAGAGCTGGCCGATGTCGGCGGGGTTATCCGCGAGATCGAAGCGGCGCGGCTTGATGAAGAGCGCAAGCAAGCGATCCGCGCGGCGGATGACGAGCCTAAAGGCAAATCAGAAGAACCACCCCCACCCCCGTGGATGCAGTGATCGTTTGAACAGAAACCCGGCTTCGGCCGGGTTTTTTGTCTTCAGCACACCACCAATCCCTTGTAGGAGCTGCCGAAGGCTGCGATCTTTTGATCTTGGCGATCGATCAGAACAGGATCAAAAGATCGCAGCCTTCGGCAGCTCCTACAAGGATCGTATGTGAGTACCCAACGCAACACCCAACTGATCATCACCGCCCGGTTGATCTCCGATTTCGGCGCATTCCTCAACATGGTCGCGCTGGCCACCTATGTCTACCTGCTCAGCAACAGCGCCATGAGCGTCGGCATCTTCCTCGCCAGTCGCGTCGGCGGCGGGATTTTTGCCAGCCTCATCGGCACTGCGTTTTACCGGCGCTGGAGCGGTCGCGCGCCGCTGATTGCCTTCGACCTGTTGCGCGCCAGCGTGCTCGGTTTGCTATTAATCGTGCCGGTCAGCCAGCAGGTCTGGTTATTGCCGCTCATTGCCTTCGGCCTCGGCCTGGGCAATTCGATGTTCGCCATCGGCCTCAACAGTCAGCTGCCGCGTTTGATCCCCGCCAACCAACTGCTCAAAGCGAACGCCTGGATCACCTCCGCCTCATCAGCAGCGATGGTCGGCGGCAGTCTCGTATCGGGTTTGCTGGTAGCTGCATTCGGATTTGAAACGGTATTCGCCCTGAATGCCGTGACCTATCTGCTCGCGGCGATGTTGATCGTACCGCTGCGCTTCGACGCGCCCACGATCAACGAGGAACCCGAACGCGGCGAATGGTCAGCGCTCAAGCACGGCTTGCGCAGTGCGCCGGTGATTGCCGCGATGCTCGCGGTGACGATGGCCGACACTCTGGGCAGCGCCGCGCACAACGTCGGTTTTCCGATCATCTCGAAACTGCTCACGCCCGATTCGGCGAGTACCACGTTGGGCCTGATGCTCGCTGTGTGGGCCAGCGGCAAACTGCTCGGCGCGCGCATCGCCAGTCGCCTCAAAGGCTCGGACAATATCCATCTGGAGCGGCGGTTTTTCTTCGGTGTGGCGCTGATGTCTTGCGGCTTCATTCTGATGTTCCAGCAGCACAGCCTCTACGGATTGCTGCTGTTTTCATTGCCGGCGGGGCTGGGCGATGGCTTTTCCGAAGTCGGCCTGATGTCCCGTCTGCAACGCGAGCCCGAGCACTTGCGCCTGCCAATCTTCAGCGTGCTGACGTTGCTGCAAATGACCGGTTTCGGCATCGGCATGCTCATCGCTGCGCCGTTCTACGCGTGGTGGACGCCGGGTGCCGTGGTCATGTTGTTCCACGGTATTCCGCTTTGCACATTGCTCACGGTGAAACTGTTGGCGCTCAAACGCGCGCGGGTTGTGCGCAGCAGCCCGACGCCAGCTCCTTGAGGATCGGGCAGTCGGGGCGATGGTCGCCATTGCAGTGTTCGACCAGGTCTTGCAGGGTGTCGCGCAGTTCGCCGAGTTCGCGAATCTTCTGGTTCAGCTCGTCGATGTGCTGACGCGCCAACGCCTTCACATCGGCGCTGGCACGTTGGCGATCCTGCCAGAGGGTCAGCAGTTTGCCGACCTCTTCCAGTGAAAAGCCTAAGTCCCGCGAGCGCTTGATAAACGCCAACGTGTGCAGGTCATCGTCACCGTAGACCCGGTAACCGCTGTCGGTGCGATGCGCCGCTTTGAGCAGGCCGATCGATTCGTAATAGCGGATCATTTTCGCGCTCAGGCCACTGTGTTTGGCCGCTTGACCGATGTTCATCGGTGCTCCTCCAGATCCTTGGGTTTCCAGGTTTTCAACAGTAGCGCATTGCTCACCACGCTGACGCTGGACAGCGCCATCGCCGCCCCGGCCAATACCGGATTGAGGAAGCCGAACGCCGCCAGCGGAATGCCGATCAGGTTGTAGACGAAGGCCCAGAACAGGTTCTGACGAATTTTCGCGTAGGTCTTGCGGCTGATTTCCAGCGCCGCCGGCACCAACCGTGGATCGCCGCGCATCAGAGTGATACCCGCCGCGTGCATGGCGACGTCGGTGCCGCCGCCCATGGCGATGCCGATGTCCGCAGCGGCGAGGGCCGGGGCGTCGTTGATGCCGTCGCCGACCATCGCGACCACGCCGGTTTTTTTCAGCTCGGCGACGGTGGCGGCTTTGTCGGCGGGCAGCACTTCGGCGTGAACATTGCTGATGCCCAGCGCTTCGGCGACCACGCGAGCGCTGCCACGGTTGTCGCCGGTCAGCAGATGGCTGTGGATATCTCGTGCGGCGAGTTGCTGCACGGCTTCCAGCGCGCCGGGTTTCAAGGTGTCACCGAAGGCGAACAAACCCAGCACTTTCGGCTCGGGACTTTGCTCGATCAACCACGACAACGTGCGACCTTCAGCTTCCCAGGCTTGGGCGGATTCGCTCAGGTTGCCGGTGCTCAAACCACTTTCGTCGAGCATGCGCCGATTGCCCAAGGCCAGACGTCGGCCATCGAGATTACCGGCGATGCCGCGACCGGTCAGCGACTGGCTGTCGCTGACATCCGGCACCTGCAGATTGCGTTCAGCAGCGGCGTCGAGCACCGCTTTGGCCAGCGGATGTTCACTGCCGCGTTGCAGGGCGCCGGCCAGTGTCAGCAGCCTGTTTTCATCACCATCGACCGCGCTGAAATGGGCAATACGCGGGGTGCCGGAGGTCAGCGTGCCGGTCTTGTCGAACACCACAGTGCTGACTTCATGGGCGCGTTCCAGCGCTTCGGCGTCCTTGATCAGAATGCCGTGGCGCGCGGCCACGCCGGTGCCGGCCATGATCGCGGTCGGCGTGGCGAGGCCCAGTGCACAGGGGCAAGCGATAACCAGAACAGCGACCGCATTGATCAGCGCGGTTTCCAGCGGCGCGCCGTACAGCCACCAGCCCATCAACGTGGCCAGGGCAATCAGCAACACGGTCGGCACGAAAATCTGGCTGACCTTATCCACCAGTTTCTGGATCGGTGCTTTCGCTGCCTGGGCGTCCTCGACCAAGCGAATGATCCGCGCCAATACAGTCTCGGCGCCGAGCGCCTGAGTGCGCACCAACAAGCGACCTTCACCGTTGATTGCGCCGCCGGTGACTTTGTCGCCCGGTTGTTTCGGCACGGGCAGGCTCTCGCCGCTGATCAGCGCTTCGTCGGCGTGGCTCTGGCCTTCGATAACCTCGCCGTCGACCGGGAAGCGTTCGCCGGGTTTGACCAGCACCAGATCATTGAGGCGCAGGGCGCTGATGGCGACATCTTGTTCGCGGCCGTCGATCACTTGAATCGCCCGTTCCGGCCGCAAGGCTTCGAGGGCGCGGATGGCGCTGGCGGTCTGGCGTTTGGCGCGGCTCTCGAGGTATTTGCCGAGCAGCACCAAGGCAATCACCACCGCCGACGCTTCGAAATACAGATGCGGCATGCGCCCGGCGGCGGTGGCCCATTCATAAAGGCTCAAGCCGTAACCGGCGCTGGTGCCGAGGGCGACGAGCAAGTCCATGTTGCCGGCGCCGGCGCGCACGGCTTTCCACGCAGCGACGTTGAAACGCGCACCGAAGATGAACTGCACCGGCGTGGCGAGGACGAATTGCGCCCAGGCCGGGAGCATCCAGTGAATGCCGAACGGTTGCAGCAACATCGGCGCCACCAACGGCAAGGCGAGGGCGATCGCGCAGATCAGCGCCCAGCGTTCGTGCTTGAGCTTCTGCTGTTGGTTATCGGTTTGCGGGTGTTCGGCTTGCCAGACGCTGGCCGAGTAGCCGGCCTTGCTCACGGCGTCGAGCAGGGTTTGTTGATCGACTTGGCCGAGCAATTCGAGGTGGGCGCGTTCGTTGGCCAGATTGACGCTGACGCTTTTCACCCCGGGGACTTTGTTCAGGGCGCGCTCGACGCGACCGACGCAGGAAGCGCAGGTCATGCCTTCGATGTTCAGTTCGAGAGTTTGCTGCGGGACGCTGTAACCGGCGCGTTCGACCGCTTCCATCAAGGCCGCAAGGCTGTCACCCGGCGCCTGCACACGGGCCTGCTCGGTGGCGAGGTTGACGCTGACGGCACTGGCGCCGCTGACTTTGCTCAAAGCCCGCTCGACACGCCCGGCGCAACTGGCGCAGGTCATGCCGGCAATCGGCAGATCGAAAGTGATGGAATCGGACATCGGTCGTACTCCCTGTAGTAGATGCCTACAAGGATCAACCTTGCCATGCGGGCAAGGTCAAGCGCCAATCTTCCTACCGTGATCGTTCCCACGCTCCGCGTGGGAATGCCTCCTGTGACGCTCTGCGTCACGCATCGGGACGCGGAGCGTCCATGGCTACATTCCCACGCGGAGCGTGGGAACGATCACGCGCATAAATCAGTATTCGAGATCGGCGCGTTTCAGGTAGACGCCTTCCGAATTCATCGCCAAGCGATACTTCAGCACATCCCCGGCACGCAGTTTGATCTCCTGCGAACCCGGCGCAAGCATGCCCGGGTTGCAACCGGCGACTTGCCCCGGCAGCAACTTCAAGCGCAGCGACACGGTGCCCGGCGGCAGGTTGAAGGAAATACTTTGCTCCTGCAGCAGCCGCGCCGAGAGCTGATCCTGGATGTACACGCCAATCTCGCAGGAGGTCGACACTTCCAGACGCTCGCGGGAGATGATCAGCACCGCGTAATCCTCCCCGGCGGCTTGCACTTGAGGGACGGCGGCAAAGAGGCTGAGCAAGCCAAACAGGCTGAAAGCTGACCAGCGCATGGCTGAATCTCCTGAATTTAAGTCATTGATGCACGCAGCTTGGCCGAGCGCGACGCCGATTGCCAGCCCGGCAGATGATTGCAGAACTTGACCTTGCCATCATGGCAAGCTCGACACTGCCGGCAACCTCACTCAAAGGAGTCATTCCATGCAAGTGTTCAACGTTCAAGGCATGTCCTGCGGCCACTGCGTCAAAGCCATCACCAACGCCGTGCAGGCCAAAGACCCGGCGGCCAGCGTGCGCGTCGATCTGGCGGCGAAAGAAGTGGGCGTTGAAAGTGCGCTGAGTGCCGAGCAGGTGATCGAGGTCATCAGCGAAGAGGGCTACGCCGTCAAACTCGCCTAGAAGCAAAAAGATCGCAGCCTTCGGCAGCTCCTACAGGGGACGCATTCATGTAGGAGCTGCCGAAGGCTGCGATCTTTTGCTGTTTTTATAGTTAGCGAGCTATCGGAATGTTCAAGGCGTCCAGCCGCAGCTAGACTGTCGGGCTGCCGACTTGCCTGACTGGATGCCTGATGAACTTCCGTACCATTTTGATTCTCGGTGCCTTGGCCGCCTTCGGGCCCTTGGCGATCGACTTTTATTTACCTGCATTTCCCGCGATGGCGCTGGCGTTCGCCACCGACGAGAAGCACGTGCAGATGACCCTGGCCGCCTATTTCGCCGGTTTGTCCCTCGGCCAGTTGGCCTACGGCCCGGTGGCGGATCGCTTTGGTCGGCGCATTCCGCTGCTCGTCGGTTTGACCCTGTTCACCCTCGCTTCACTGGCCTGCGCCTACGCGCCGAACCTCGAATGGCTGATCGGCGCGCGCTTCGTGCAGGCGTTGGGCGGCTGTGCGGGCATGGTGATTTCCCGCGCCGTGGTCAGCGACAAATGCGACGCCGTCGGCTCGGCGAAGGTGTTTTCGCAACTGATGCTGGTGATGGGTCTGGCACCGATTCTGGCGCCGATGCTCGGCGGTCTGCTGGTCAACACCACCGGTTGGCAGTCGATTTTCCTGGTGCTGACCGGTTTCAGCGCCCTGGCCGCCCTCGCGGTCGCGCTCGGTCTGCCGGAAAGCATGCCAGCGAGTATGCCGCGCCAACCGTTGTCCGGTGCCTTTCGCCAGTACGCACGCTTGCTGAGTGATCGCGTTTACCTCGGCCACGCGCTGACCGGCGGCATCGCCATCGCCGGGATGTTCGCCTACATCGCCGGCTCACCGTTTATCTTCATCAAACTGTATGGCGTGCCCGCCGAGCATTTCGGCTGGCTGTTCGGCACCAACGCGGCGGGCTTCATTCTGGTGGCGCAGGTCAACGCGCGGCTGTTGGCCAAGCGTGGCCCGGCATTCCTGCTGGCGCGTGCAGTCTGGGTTTATCTGGCAGCGGGCCTGACGTTATTGGCGGTCAGCGCCTTGCACACCGAATCGTTGTGGCCGCTGCTGATTCCATTGTTTATCTGCGTGTCGAGCCTCGGCTGCATCAGCCCCAACGCCGCCGCTTGCGCGATGAACGGGCAGGGCGGGCGCGCCGGCAGTGCGTCGGCGTTGCTCGGTTGCATGCAATTCAGCGTCGCCGCCGGGGCTTCGGCTCTGGTCGGTGTGTTGCACGACGGCACCGCCGTGCCGATGGCGATTGTCATCAGCGTTTGCGGGTTGCTGGTGGTGTGCGTCGCGATGCTGACCCGGCGTCTGCAAAACGCCCGGGCGCTGGCGCAGGCTCAAGCCGAGGTCTGAAACACTCAGCCGGCGGCGCGCTGCCGGCTGCGGTCGGGAATCTGATGGGGCGCGAATATTCGCGCTTCGAGGGTGCGGGTGAAGGCCAGGGCTTCGGCTTCACTGCGGAATGTCACGGCGTGCTGGTCGAGACGAACCTGCCATTGAGACTTTGCCACTTCTTTTATCAGGATCTTCATTGCTGACCTCCTTTGCGTAAAAGATGTACCGCAGAGGCTTCGATTGTAGTCCTGAATACCATCACAATTGTGACAAGGGTCAGCCATCTGACTGACGGCAAAGATCGCAGCCTGCGGCCTCTCCTACACGGCCGCGCCCACTCCACCGTGGCTCTACACCCCTGTAGGAGCTGCCGAAGGCTCGGGCCGCGATCGGACGATCTTTTGACTTTAGAAACTTTCTAAAACAATTTTCCCCTTGGCTTTGCCACTCTCCAGCAACTCATGCGCCCGACGCAGATTGGCCGCATTGATCACACCGAAATGCTCACCCACCGTGGTCTTCAACGTACCCGCATCAATCAGCTCAGCCACACGATTGAGCAGCTTGTGCTGCTCGATCATGTCCGGCGTCTCAAACAGCGAGCGGGTGTACATGAACTCCCAGTGCAGCGACAGGCTCTTGCGCTTGAGCTTGCTCACGTCGAGCGACTTCGGATCGTCGATCAGCGCCAGTTTGCCTTGCGGCGCCAGTGCCTCGACCAATTGATCCAGATGCTGCTCGGTCTGGGTCAGGCTGGCGACGTGAGTGACGTTGTCGATCCCGGCGCGTTTCAGTTCTTCGCTCAACGGCTTGCTGTGATCGATCACCAGATCGGCGCCCAGTTCTTTCACCCAATCGCTGGTCTGCTGGCGAGAAGCAGTGCCGATCACTTTCAGCCCCGTCAGTTGCTTGGCCAACTGAGTGAGGATCGAACCGACACCGCCGGCCGCGCCAACGATCAGCAGGCTTTGGCCTTCATCGGTTTTGCCTTCGCGGATTTGCAGACGTTCGAAGAGCAATTCCCAAGCGGTGATCGCGGTCAGCGGCAGCGCAGCGGCTTCGGCGAAACCGAGGGATTTCGGCATATGGCCGACGATGCGCTCATCTACTGTGTGCAGTTCACTGTTGCCGCCAGCCCGAGCAATGGAACCGGCGTAGAAAACCTTGTCGCCAGCCTTGAACAGCGTCACGTCGCTGCCGACAGCCTTGACCACACCGGCGACGTCCCAGCCCAACACTTTCGCCGCGCCGTGTTCCGGCGCCACGTTTTGCCGCACTTTGGTGTCCACCGGGTTGACCGAGATGGCTTTGACTTCAACCAGCAGGTCGCGCGGGCCGGCGACCGGTTCTGGCAGTTCGATGTCTTGCAGGGACTTGGCGTCGCTGATCGGCAGGGACGCGTAATAGGCGATGGCTTTCATGAGTGGCTCCGTACAGGTAATAGAAGAAGGAATCAGGCAATCGCGCCGAGGCGCTTGAGTTCGAAGTGTTCGATGGTCTGCGCGGCAGTGGCCTGAAAATTCTGGAAATGCGCGCTGGCGTTGTGCGTCTGGAGGATTTCCTCGCTGGCCCAATGTTCGATTACATAAAAAACCTGTGGGTCGGCGAGGTCGCGGTGCAAGTCGTACTGGCTGCAACCGTCCTCGGCGCGGCTCGGTTCAACCAAGGCGCGCAGGGCTTGTTCGAGGGCGTCCTGCTGGCCGGGTTTGGCGATCAGGGTAGCGATGGCGGTGAATGGCTGGGACATGCGCGGCTCCAGAGAAGCGGGATGAATTCGATGAGCGGATGATTAGCTATTTCTCTGCCGGATAAAACCGGCTAAAACAGCAGTCTCTTTCAATATTTTTTTGATAATCGAGGCTGAGGATGCTGCGTTTCGATGACTTGCAGTTGTTTGTTCGGGCGGCGGATCTGGGCAGTCTGTCGGCGGCGGCGCGGGTGATGGACATGTCCGCCGCCGTGGCCAGCGCGGCGTTGAAGCGCATCGAACAGCAACTCGGCGCACGTTTGCTGGCGCGTTCGACCCGCAGTTTGCGCCTGACCGCCGAAGGCGAGGGTTTTCTCGAATACGCGCGGGCGGCGTTGAGCAACCTCGATGAAGGGCGGCGCTTGCTGGCCAGCGGGCAGGATCAGATCAGCGGAATTTTGCAGTTATCGGCACCCTCGGATTTCGGTCGCAATTTGTTGCTGCCGTGGCTGGATGAGTTCCAGCGCGAGCACCCGAAACTGACTGTGCGCCTGCTGCTTGGCGATCGCATCGCCGACCTGTTCCGCCAACCCGTGGACATCGCCTTGCGCTATGGCGAGCCGGAAGATTCCAGTCTGGTGGCCATGCCGATCGCCCCGCACAACCGTCGCGTACTCTGCGCCTCCCCGGCGTACCTGGCCCGACACGGCGAACCGCGTCAGCTTGAACAACTGGCGCAACACAATTGCCTGCTGTACATGCTCGGCAGCCGGGTTCACGACCACTGGAGTTTTCACGACGGCAAGCGCGAAGTCGGGCTGACGGTCAGCGGCGATCGTTTCAGTGACGACGCCGATGTCGTGCGCCTGTGGGCAGTGGCCGGCGCAGGCATCGCCTACAAATCCTGGCTCGACGTCGGCGCCGATGTCCTCGCCGGACGCCTCAAAGTGCTGCTTCCGGAGCTGTTATGTGAGCGCGCTCCGCTGAATTTGTTGTGCGCCCATCGCGCTCAATTGAGTAAGCCAGTGAACCTTCTGAGGGAAATGCTCGCCAGCCGATGCGCTGAATTGAGTAGTCAATTTCCCGCTTTCTCGAAAGTTGATCATTAGTCGCAGGTAAATAGAGAAATTTCTCTCAGCAACAATCACCACCCGTGCAGGCCCCGGCGCGGGACGCAGCCTGTAACCCGCTTATACTAGCGGCCGCCTCATGCCGTACCGACACCCCGATCCACAGACCTTCACCGCCCGTCGCCGGGAACGGGTGACGGGCGCGCAACGGCGACTGATTCAGTGCCCAGGCAGATTGCGTCAGTGGCCAGCATGGCCCCGGTACATGGCGTATTTCGCGTCTTGGCCGACGACTCATTAGTGGTCAAGATGTCTGCGAGCAGTAGACGATACGATTCAACAGGGAGTGAATATATGGAACATGCACCTTGCATCAGCCAGATCGCCACGTTGCTGGCTGACCCCAAGCGCAGTGCGATGATGTGGGCCTTGATGGATGGCTCGGCGCGGCAAACCGAAGAGCTGGCGTTGCTGGCGGGGTTATCGCCGTCCTCGGCCAGCGCTCATCTGGCGCGACTCTCCACTGGCGGCCTGTTGAAAGTCGAAGTGCGTGGGCGCAAGCGCTTTTTCCGTCTGTCGGCGCCCGAGGTCGGCGCGGCAATCGAAGCCCTGGCCAGCGCCACCATCGCCAGCGCACCCCGCGACATTCCCGCCGTGTTCAAACGCGCAACGCCGATTGCCAAACCGCAGACGGCGCCGTCTTCACTGCTGCGCGCACGTTTCTGCGACGACCACCTCGGCGGCACGCTCGCTGCCGATTTGTATCAACGTTTGCTTGATGCCGGCTGGATCGAGCAGATCGAACAGCGCGTGGTGGTCACGCACAAAGGTTCGACACAACTGGCCAAGCGCGGGGTGTTCATTCAGGCGCTGGCCCACCGTAACGTGCAAGTCGCCTGCGCCTGCCCGGACTGGAGCGAAAGACGTCCGCACATGGGCGGCACCCTCGGCGCGGCGCTGTTGCAGTTGTTCATGCAGTCCGGCTGGCTGACCTTGCCCCACGATTCCCGCGCCTTGCAATTGACCTCCACCGGGCAGCGCGAAATCCATCGCTTCGCCAGGGAGACCGAGCTGGAAATGGCGTTGTAGAGCAGTCGCCGCGTCGCCCACGGCTGCGAACAGGTCGCATCCAGCACGAACGCCTGAACGCGATCGCGCACACTCGATCCGGGGACTTTTCGGATGGGGGAGGCGGCATGGACACTCGACACTTCAGTGCGGCAGAGCGGCTGGAACGCCTGCCGATCAGCGGTTATCACCGGATCATTTTCATCATCATTGCCTTGGCGTTTTTCTTCGATTCGATGGATCTGGCGATGATGACGTTTTTGCTCGGCTCGATTAAGGCCGAGTTCGGACTGAGCAGTGCGCAGGCCGGATTGCTCGCCAGTTCGAGCTTTTTCGGCATGGTGCTGGGCGCGTCGTTGTCGGGCATGCTCGCCGACCGCTTCGGGCGCAAACCGGTGTTCCAGTGGAGCATCGTCTTGTGGGGCGTGGCCAGTTATCTGTGCTCGACGGCGCAAACGGTCGAGGCGCTGACGCTGTTCCGCATCCTGTTGGGAATCGGCATGGGCATGGAGTTTCCTATCGCGCAGTCGATGCTCTCTGAGCTGATTCCGGCACAGCGGCGCGGGCGTTATATCGCCTTGATGGACGGCTTCTGGCCACTGGGGTTTGTTGCGGCGGGCGTGCTCTCGTACTTCCTGCTGCCGTTGATTGGCTGGCGCGACATCTTTCTGGTGTTGGCGATACCGGCGGTGTTTGTGTTGGCCATTCGTTTTTTCATTCCTGAATCACCGCGCTGGCTGGAGCAGGCTGGGCATGATGAAGCGGCGGACAAGGTGTTGAACGGCATCGAAGCGCGGGTGCGATCCTCCCTCGGCGGTGCGGCGCTGCCGGAACCGATTCGCTTGCCGCGTACCGTGACGCCGCCGGGCAACTTCTTTTCGGCGCTCAAGCAAATCTGGTCACCGCAGTATCGCCAGCGCACGACGATGATCTGGAGTCTGTGGTTTTTCGCCCTGCTGGGCTTTTACGGGTTGACGTCGTGGCTGAGTGCGCTGCTGCAACAGTCGGGTTTTGCCGTGACGCAGTCGGTGTATTACACGGTGCTGATTTCGTTGGGCGGGATTCCCGGGTTTCTGATGGCGGCGTGGCTGGTCGAGCGCTGGGGGCGTAAACCGGTGTGCATCGTTACGCTGCTCGGCGGCGGGGTGATGGCGTTTCTGTATGGGCAGAGCGCGGTGTTCGGCGGCAACGTGGCGCTGCTGATCGGCACCGGGTTGTTGATGCAGTTTTTCCTGTTCGGTATGTGGGCGGTGCTCTACACCTACACGCCGGAGCTTTATCCGACGTCGGCGCGGGCGACCGGTTCGGGCTTCGCCTCGGCTATTGGCCGAGTGGGTTCGTTGCTCGGGCCATTGGTGACCGGGCTGGTGTTTCCGATTACCGGGCAGGGCGGGGTATTCGCGCTGGGTGCGGCGTGCTTCGCGATTGCGGCGGGGGTGGTGTGGCTGTT